>JAEWSV010000171.1 GCA_023398155.1 Spirochaetota bacterium | reverse complement strand
GGCTCGTACCGACCGCTCCATGCCGCGGAAATCGCCGGGTTGTTGCACGCATCGAAAGGAGCATGAAATGGTCATCGCAATGGATGGGCCCGCGGGATCGGGTAAGAGCACCATCGCCCGCATCCTCGCCGAGCGCCTCGGGTTCACCTACGTCAATTCGGGCAACCTCTACCGGGCGCTCACCCTCGGTTGCCTGCGTCGCGGTATAGAGCCGACCGATCCAGAAGCCGCCCTCGCGTTCGCGGTCGGCGCCGCGATCGATTACCGAGACGGCCACGTCATCTTGAACGGCGAGGACGTCGACGCCGAGCTCCACTCGGACGCGGTAGACCGCGCGGTCGCCCGGCTCTCGTCCATCGTGCCCATCCGCCACGTCGTGAACGACCTCGTCCGGTCTATCGCGAAGGGGAAGGACATCGTCGTTGAAGGAAGGGACATGACCACGGTGGTCTTCCCGCATGCGGAACGCCGCTTTTACCTGGACGCTTCGGTCCAATCCCGTGCCCGACGAAGGTACGAGCAGGGAGTCTCGCGGCTCACGCTCGCGGAGATCGAAGCGACCATCGCGGAGCGGGACGAAATCGATCGTAATAAAGAAGAAGGTAGTTTGAAAGTAGCCCCCGGGGTGACCTATTTGGACACCTCGGACTTGACCATCGATCAAGTTTATGACAAATTGGTACGGAAAATTCAGATACAAGGATCAACCATGGGTCAGATGGAAGTGGAAATGGATGGGTCGAAGCACTCCGCGGACAACATCCAGACACAATTACAGGAAGAGTATCTTAAGTCCCTCGAGCAGCTCGAAGAAGGTCAGCTCGTAGACGGTTTCGTTATCCAGGTCACCGCCGACCAGGTCTTCATCGACGTCGGTTACAAGTCCGAGGGCAAGATTCCGATCGCGGAGTTCACCGAAATCCCGAAAATCGGGGATACCGTTTCCGTAGTCCTCATCGCCAAAGAGAACAAGCACGGCGAAGTCATCGTTTCTAAGCAGAAGGCCGACGTCAAGGTGTTCTGGAAGAACCTCCGGCAGGCTTTCCAAGATCACGCCGTGGTCGAAGGCACTATCGATAAGGTCGTCAAAGGCGGTTACGAGGTCAACCTCGGCGCGGGCGTCCGCGCGTTCCTGCCCATCAGCCAGTCCGATTCCCAGAAGGTGGACAAGCCCGAGAAGCTCATCGGCATGAAGACGAGCTTTTACGTCGAGCGCCTGTACTCCGACGGCAAGGTCAATATCGTCGTCAATCGCCGTAAGTGGCTCGAAGAAGAAATCGAGAAGCGGCGCGAAACCTTCTATGCCAATACCCAGATCGGCGACGAAGTCGTCGGCGCGGTGAAGAGTTTCACCTCCTTCGGTTCGTTCATCGACCTCGGCGGTTTCGACGGCCTCCTCCATATCAACGATATGAGCTGGGGCCACGTGACCCGTCCGAAGGACTTCGTCAAGAAGGGCCAAGAGATAAAGCTCAAGGTCATACGCATCGATCCGGTGGAAAAGCGCATCAATCTGTCGCTTAAGCACTTCACCGACGATCCGTGGATCCATTTCGAGGATAAGTATCACGTCAACGACGTGGTGAAGGGCCACGTCACCAAGCTCACCGATTTCGGCGCGTTCATCGAGCTGGAAGAGGGGATCGAGGGACTCGCCCATATCTCCGAGTTCTCCTGGATCAAGAAGATCCAGAAGCCGGAAGAGGTACTCAAGATCGGCGACGAAGTCGAGTGCATGATCCTCGGATACGACCTCCAGGCCGGCCGCGTTTCGCTCGGCCTCAAGCAGGTCACCGCGAATCCGTGGACGGATGTCGCTGAGCGGTATCCGATCGGCACGCGCCTCACGCGCAAGGTCGTCAAGCTCACCAACGCGGGCGCCTTCGTCGAACTCGAAGACGGTATCGACGGCTTCCTCCACGCCGACGACCTCTCCTGGACTAAAAAGGTCAAACACCCGGGCAGCGAGCTCCAGGTCGGCTCAGACGTCGAGGTAATGGTCATCGCCTGCGAACCGGAGAATCGGTCCATCCGCCTCGGCGTGAAGCAGCTCTCCGACGATCCCTGGCAGACCTTCGCGAGCGTCTACAAGGTCGGCTCGATGGTCGAAGGTGAAATCTCTTCCATCACCGATTTCGGTATCTTCGTCCGCGTCCCCGGCGGAATCGAAGGGCTTATCCACAAGTCTAACTTGGTGGAGAACCGCGACGATTCTTACGACGAGGCGCTCAAGAAGTACCAGGTCGGCGATAAGATCAAGGCCGTCATCATCGAGATGCAGAGCGACAAGCAGAAGATCGCGTTCTCCATCCGTGATTACCAGAAGAAGGTTCAGCGCGAGGAGCTTTCGCGGTACATGGCGGCGGAGGAAGCCGACGAATCGACCTACACTCTCGGGGATTTCCTCAAGTCAAAGGGTAATTCGATAGGCTCTTGAGCCCAGTGGTATGCTGTCATCGATCGATGTCCGTAAGTTCAATACGCTGATAGAGATAAACGCTCTTATCAACTCAAACTTTACGGATATTCGATCGCTGCTTACCCGGATACTTGAATCCGCGACCCGGTTAACCGAGGGGGAGGCGTCCAGCCTCCTCCTCGTCGATAAAGAGTCTTCCAAACTATATTTCGAAATCGCCCTCGGATCTAAAGGCGACGCGGTCCGGAAATACTCCCTCAACATGGGGGAGGGTATCGCTGGCTGGGTCGCCCAGCATAACACCTCGCTCATCATCAACGACGTTGAAAGCGACAAGCGTCACTTCGTCGATATCTCAAAGAAGATCGACTATGCCTCCCGGACCATGCTCGCCGTGCCCATGCGTATGAAGGACGAGTGCATCGGCGTGATAGAGATGATCAACAAGAAGGACGGGAAGGACTTTTCGCAAGACGACCTCCAGTGGCTCGAGATCTTCGCGAACCAGGCGGCCCTGGCCATCCAAAACGCCCGGAGCTTCGAAAAGGCCCGGGAAGAGATCCACTTCCTTCAAGACCAGATCACGACGGACCGCGGTTACCATACTCTCATCGCGAAGAGCCCGATCGTCCTGGAAAAACTAGAGATCATAGATAGGGTCGCCAAGACCGATTCGTCCGTGCTGATCCTGGGCGAAAGCGGGGTAGGGAAGGAGCTCTTCGCCGAGCAGATCCATCTCCGAAGCCAACGGCGTAACGCCCCCTTCGTGCGCGTCAACTGCGCAGCCTTGCCCGAGGGTTTACTCGAGAGTGAGCTTTTCGGACACGTGAAGGGAGCGTTCACCGACGCGGTGCAGAACCGGAGAGGCCGCTTCGAGATAGCGGACGGCGGTACGATTTTCCTAGATGAAATCGGGGACTTACCGCTCAAGCTTCAAGCCAAATTACTTCGCGTCATTCAGCAACGGAGTTTCGAAAAAGTCGGCTCGAGCGAATCGATAACCGTGGACGTGCGTATTCTGGCCGCGACAAATCGGGATATCGAGGCGCTCATGGAGCGCGGAGAGTTCCGTAGCGACCTCTACTACCGTTTGAACGTCCTTCCGATCTACATTCCGCCGCTCCGGCAAAGGCCGGAGGATATTCCCGAACTCGCGCAGTTTTTCCTGAAAAAGTTCAGGCGCGAGACCAAAAAACAGTTCGACGGATTCTCCGACGACGCCATGGAGGCGATCCTTTCTTATTCCTGGCCGGGAAATGTGCGAGAATTAGAAAACGCCATCGAACGGGCTTGCGTGATAGGCAAAGATCGCATGATCCGAAGCGAGGATCTTCTACTCGACACCAAATCGAACGTAAGCTCCTCAACCTTCACCGGTCGGAACCTGAAGACCGCTTTGACTGTTTTTAAGAAACACTTTATACAAAAAGCGCTCGAAGAAAAGAATTGGAATCAAACCGAGACCGCGAAGTCGCTGGACATCCAACGTACGTATCTTTCTCGGCTAATAAAAGAACTTGAAATCGTCAATCCCAAGGAGTGATCGCACCATGGCCAACGCACCCGTGAAGACCGAGTCCGTCAAGTTTTCCGATAGACTCGTCGCATTTATCCAGAAGAACAGGATCGGCCTGCTCGTAGGCGTCGCCGTGATTATCCTCGGCGTCATCGTTTTCGGGGCTACGATCGCTATTCTCGATTCCAATAAAGAAAAGGCTATCGCCGCCGTAGAGGCGTTGGCTGAGCGATACGATACGATCCGGATCGATACCGATGAAGCGAAGAAGGGCGAAGCGGCGACCGCGTTGCTCGCCGAGCTCCAGGCGTTCGCGACCGGCCATTCCGGCTATTCCGCTGCCCGCGCTCATTCGATCGCGGCCGGTATCCGCGCCGATAGGAAGGAATGGACCGAAGCCGTTACCGCTTGGCTCGCCGCGGCCGATGCGCTTCCGAACAGCTATCTCGCGCCGGTTTCCGTTTATAACGCTGCGGCCGCGGCGGAAGAACTCGGCGACGGTACCCGCGCGCTCGAGCTCTATTCCCGATGCGCGAATACCTACGAGAAAACCTTCGCCCAGGCGCCGCGCGCCTATCTCGCCGTCGGGCGGCTGAACGAGGAGCGAAAAGATTACCAGGCGGCGACCGCGGCCTATAAGAAAATCGTAGAGGCCTGGCCGAACGATTCTTGGGCAAAGTTGGCGCAGGGAAGACTTCTGACCATGGCGGCGGAAGGGTTAAACTAGTAAGCTAAGGATCGGAATACGGAGGCGAAGATGGCCAAGAAACGTCCGAAAATGCTCGAGACCCGGACCTTCGGTTTCGTTATCGGTGCCTTCGTGTTCCTGATTCTGACGTTCCTCGGTGCTACGACGCGGATTTTTTCCGGACTTAACACTAAGACTGTCGACCTCCATTTCGCGCTCAAGGACCTCATAACCGCCACTTCCGTACAGGAAGGGGTGACCGTGAAGGTCAAGAATCCAAAAATATCGGACGACATCATCATCATCGGTATCGATACGAGGAGCCTGGATCGATTCGGGAAATGGCCGTTTCCTCGTTCGGTCCACGCGAACCTCGTCGACTCGTTTACCCGTATCAAGGACCAGCGCGAGCGGGAAAGCGCCCTTTTTTTGGATGTTTTTTTCATCGAACCGGATCGGAATCCTGCGGATGACGCTAGGTTCGTACGAAGCATCGGCGAATCGAACCGCGTCTTCATGGAATCGGTGCTCGATATACATGTCGGCGATTATGAATCATATGACCGAATGATGGCTCGGCATGAGGTCCTCTCTAAACGCTTCGGTGCGTTCAAATCAATTACGGGACCCTGGCGCGAAGCTGCGGATTTCTACGGACTCCAGGCGCCGCTCAAGCCGTATGCGGAGAAACTGAGCGGATACGGCCACGCCAATTACACCGAAGACAACGATCAAACGTACCGCCGACAACCTCTCGTCGCGAAGCTCTCCAAGGAAGTAGAGCAGATCCGTTTAGAGAATCTTTCCGTCGGATATGACGTTGATTCCGCCTCCTACGAGCGGCTCGCCTGGATAGACGATAAGGGCCTTCCTCACGCGATCCGCGCTCCGCTCACCGGAGAAATCCTCGCTCGACTCAAGAAGGAATTGGAGGCCGATTCTCCTCCGGTCGTGGTCGACGCGGACGGGGACGGGGTGGCGGAAGAAAGCTACCACGTGGTAAGGAAATATCGGGATTCCTTCATTCCGGCTATCACGCTCTCCCTGGCCATGGATTATTTTGGCGTCGGCATGGATGAAGTCACGGTCGAATTCGGCTCCCGCATCCTTATTCCGCATCCAACCGTTTATGATGCCACGACCGACTCGCGGATTCCGTACTCCGTTCCGCTCGGTAAGGACGAATATGACGGGGAGGGGAACCTCGTTAAGCCGGCGGCTCGGCGGACCATTTCCGAGCTGTCCATCCCGATCGATGAGAACGGCAGCATGATCATAAACTTCATGGGTAAGCGTTCTTCTTCTTCGATCGACGGTTATCAGACCTTCCCGATCCGGTCGTACGCAGGGTACGCGGACCGGGTACCGGGCCCCGATCCTGAAACTTGGCCGCGCACCAAAGCGGTAGGCGGAAAGATCCTCATGGTCGGACCTTTCGCGGACGGTATCGCCCAGGATGAGAAGCCGACGCCGTACGGTTTGATGTACGGCATCGAAATCCATGCGAACGCCCTCAATACCATCCTCATGGATTCTTTCCTGCGCCCGGTGCCTCGGGTGGTGGACCTCCTCCTGCTTGCAGCCCTGGTCATGGCGGTAGCCTACGTAAGTTCACGGTTCTCCGCGCCGTGGTCGCTCGCGACCGTGTTGGTCGGCATAGTCGTATTCTTCCTGGCCGTGACCTTCATCTTTGAATATCGCGAACTGATCGTGGACTTTCCGACTCCGGCCCTGGGTATGGTCTTCACGTTCGTGGCGGTCGTTTCCTACCGCGCCATGACCGAGGAACGGGATAAGAAAATGATCCGCGCCACGTTCGGGAAATACGTAAGCCCGCGCGTTGTGGATCAGATACTCGAGAATCCCCCGGAGCTCGGCGGCGTCGACAAGGAACTCACCGTCCTTTTCTCCGATATCCGCGGATTCACGACGCTCTCGGAAAACATGACGCCCCAGGAGCTGGTTAATCATCTCAACGAGTACCTGACCGCTATGACCGATATCATCC
>JAEWSV010000125.1 GCA_023398155.1 Spirochaetota bacterium | reverse complement strand
CCGACGCCGGAATGGATGGACCAGCTCGGGGAGACGACCGCCTGCTCGTTCGCGACCACGAGGTGGCGCGTCTCGTCCGGACGTCCGAAGAGATGGAAGACCCGCGCGTCGGCCGCCATATCGAAGTACAGGTAGGCTTCCATGCGCCGTTCGTGCGTGTGGCAAGGCATGGTGTTCCAGACGCTGCCCTTTTCCAGGATCGTCATGCCCATCACGAGCTGGCAGCTCTTGCAGACGGCCGGGTGCACGTACTGGTAGATCGTTCTCGCGTTGGAAGTGTCGCCGGAGCCGAGCTTGTTCGGGTTCGCCTTGGCCAGTTCGATCTTGACTGTGGGATACGTCGCGTGGGCCGGGCTGCTCGCCAAGTAGAACTTGGCGGGTTCCGCGGCGGAGACCGACTCGAAGGACACGTCCTTAGTCCCCATGCCCACGTAGGCGCCGTCGCCTTTGCCCATCTCGTAGACCGTCCCGTCCACGATCAGCCGGCCTTTGCCGGCGATGCAGATGACGCCGAGTTCGCGCCGCTCCAGGAAGAAGCCGGTGCCGAATTCCTTTCCCGCTTCAAGGGAGAGCTTCTTGCCGGCGGGCATGACGCCGCCGAACACGAGGCGGTCCTGGTGGCTGTAGGTGAGCAGAATCTCGCCCGGCGCGAAAACGTTCTCCACGAGGAAGTTCTTCCGCTGTTCCGCGGTGTCGTACCGCTTCGCGTCGTCCGGATGGTTCGAATAACGGATATCGAGTTTCATGTCGTTCTCCTTTTTGTAGTCGCCTTTCTATCGTCGTACGCGGCCCGAGGCGTCGCCGCCCACGAGGGCGTCGACCTCAGCCTTGGTCGCGAGATTGAAATCCCCGGGAATGGAATGCTTGAGCGCTGAGGCGGCCACGGCGTACTCCAGCGCCGCCCCCTCGTCCCCTTCTAAGTTGAGGAGCCCGTAGATGAGGCCGGCGGAGAAGGAGTCTCCGCCGCCGACCCGATCCACGATGTCGTCGATCTCATAGGCGCGCGAGACCTTGAAGCCGCCTTTACCGGACAAGACGGCCGACCAGCCGTTCCGGTCGGCCGACCGGCTCTCGCGGAGGGTGACGGCGACGATGGATACGTTCGGGAATTCCTTCTTCACCGCCTCCGCGAGCCGCCGGTAATTTTCCGTACCGAGTTCGCCCTTGGAGACGTCCACGCCCGCGGCGGCGATGCCGAGGCACTTCTGTACGTCCTCCTCGTTCGCCACGATGACGTCGGCGAGGGCCGCGAGGGGCCGCATGATCTCCTCGGGGGCGACGCCGTATTTCCAGAGCTTCTTCCGGTAGTTCAGGTCGATGGATACCCGCACGCCCGCGGCCTTGGCTGCCCTCACCGCCTCTGTGGCGGAGTCGGCCGCGGACCGGGACAGCGCGGGCGTGATGCCCGTGACGTGGAACCAATCCGCCCCCGCGAGGATCTTCTTCCAGTCGAAATCCCCGGGTTTCACCTGCGCGATGGAGGACCCGTCGCGGTCGTAGACCACGTTGGAGGCGCGCTGGTCGGCGCCGGTCTCCAGGAAGTAGATGCCGAGGCGGCCCGCGGTCTTCTTTATGGAAGAGACGTCCACGCCGTAGCGGCGGAGCTCGCGGAGGGCGGCCTCGCCGACCGGATTGTCCGGCAGGGCCGTAACGAAGGCCGCGGACTCCCCGAAGATCGACAGCGAAACGGCCACGTTCGCCTCTCCCCCGCCGAAGGTCGCCTCCAAGGAAGGCGACTGGAAAAACCGCTCGAAGGCCGGGGATTTAAGGCGGAGCATCACTTCGCCGAAGGTGACTATCCTGTGCATGGCTATTCCTCCAACAGCTCGCCCCCTAGTATACAACTCCGACGACATACGTCAACCAATTTTGAAACGATGGTTCACTTTTTGAAATACGCGTGGTATACTTCCGCGGTCGGAGGCAAAAGCATGCATGATACCTTCAAGACCATCGCCGGAATCGGCCTCGTCCCGGTCATCAAAATCGAAGACGCCGCCAAGGCCGTCCCGCTCGGAAACGCGCTCGTCGCGGGAGGCATACCCGTCGCGGAGGTGACGTTCAGGACCGCCGCGGCCGAGGCCTCCATCCGCGCCATGGCCGCCGAATGCCCCGGACTCCTCGTCGGCGCCGGCACGGTCATCAACGTGGAACTCGCCGAGAAGGCCGTCGACGCGGGGGCCGCCTTCATCGTCTCCCCCGGGTTCAACCCCTCCGTCGTGGATTACTGCATCGTCGCCGGCGTGCCCATCCTGCCCGGCGTGGACAGCGCCTCCCTCGTTGAGGCGGGCCTGGAAAAGGGCCTCGACGTCTTCAAGTTCTTTCCCGCGGAGGCCTCGGGCGGCGTCGCCGTGCTCGACGCGCTCGCGGGCCCCTTCGGCAACGTCAAATTCGTGCCCACCGGCGGCATCGACGCGTCCAACGTCGGCGATTACGCCAAGCGGGATTCGGTGCTCGCGGTCGGCGGGAGCTGGATGGTGAAGGCCGACCTGATCGCCGCGGACAAGTGGGACGAGATCGCCGCCCTCTGCCGCGGCGCGCTCGCGGCGGTGAACGGCTTCTCCTTCGCCCACCTCGGCTTGAACCACGCCGACGAGGGCGCCGCCCGGCCGACCGCCGACTTCCTCGCCGCCCTCGGCTTGCCGCTCAAGGAGGGCGCATCTTCGATCTTCGCCGGGACCTCCTTCGAGGTGATGAAGTCGCCGTTCCGGGGAACGCTCGGCCACATCGCGATCAAGTGCAACAACCTGGAGCGCGCCCTCGCCTACCTGGGCCGCTTCGGCTTCTCCGGCGTGGAAGAGACGGCGAAGATGGAAAAAGGCCGCCTCAAGGTCATCTACCTGGACAAGGAGCTCGCCGG
>JAEWSV010000110.1 GCA_023398155.1 Spirochaetota bacterium | reverse complement strand
CTTTGCTCTACCAACTGAGCTACAGCGGCGCGACGAGGAGGTTTATACCCGGCGGACGGAAAAAAGTCAATACGAAGCGGGCCCTTTTCTTACGCTCCCTTTGCGTTATACTAAAAGCACCTTGGATAGGAGGTATTTGATGAACTTCATTCGGAAACACGTAACGACGGTGCTGCTCGCCGCGACGGTCGCGGTCTCGCCGCTCGCGGCTCAAGACGTGTCGGTCGCCGATCTCCAGGAGGCCGCGGACGGCCTCGCCGAATCGTTTACGTCGGCCTTGCCCTTCAATTCCACGGTCGGCCTCAATTGGTCCGACGCGTACATCAAGCAATTCCCCCACTTCGGCGCGGGAGTCGTATTGGGCGCCACTACCATGGACGCCGCGGACGTAACGAATACGCTCGAAAAGCTCGGATACAATGACGTCGGGGATATCGGGGATAAGCTCCCGCTGCCCGCCGCGGCGTTCGAAGGCCGCCTCGGCGGATTCGTCTGGCCTTTCGACATCGGATTCAAGATCGGCTTCATCCCCGAGTCCGTCGGCGAAAGCATCTCGGCCGCGGCGAGCGGCCTCACCGTGGATTACCTCCTCGTAGGCTTCGATGTCCGCTATGCCCTCCTCAAGGGCGGCGGCTTCATGCCGAAGCTTTCCGTCGGCGGCGGCTTTAATTACCTCAAGGGCGGCGTCAGCGCCACTGCCGACGGCGGAAAGGAATTTTCCTTTGAGGATCCCTCCGACAACGTCTTGAAGACCATCCGCGCCAACGACCCTGAAATAGGCCTGGAATGGGAGACGAAGGTCATAGACCTCAAGGCGCAGGCATCGTGGAAGTTCCTCATCTTCACGCCGTACGTCGGACTCGGCGCGAGCTACGGTATGTCTTCCGCGGGATATTTCATTACGAGCACGATCGAATACGACGACGGTTCCGGATTCCAGCAACTCTCCGACTCGCAGGTCGCGGCCTTGCTCGCCGACCTCCGGGAGTATCGCGACGCGCTCGTCGCCATGGGCGAGCCGAGCTTCGACATCCCCGACATCTCCTCCACCGGCATCTCGTCCAGCCTCGACGTCAACGGTTGGTCGGCCCGGACCTTCGGCGGACTCTCCATTACGCCCTTCCCCTTCCTGAGGTTCGACATCACCGGTCTCTATAACTTCATCGATTCGAGCTACGGCGCCACCTTCGGCTTCCGTATCCAGTTCTAGCGTATCGAACGGGGACTCGGAAGGCGAAAGCCATTCTCCGAGTCCCCTCCCCTTACCGATCAGGTTTGACGCTCGCAGGCCGACTGCTTACAATTGAAAAGAGCACAGGAGGCCGCCATGAGCGATACGAACCAATATCTGACCTTCACGCTTGAGAGCGAGCAATACGCCGTCAGCGTCCTTAAGGTCCGAGAGGTCCTGGAATACACGCGGATAACTAAAATACCGAAGACCGCGGCTTACATGAAGGGAATCATCAATCTCCGCGGCACGGGCGTCCCCGTCATCGACCTCCGCAGCAAATTCGGCATGAGCGAAATCGACAACACCAAAGAAACGAGCATCATCGTAATGGAGATACGGAGCGGGGAGGAGAGCATCGTCCTCGGCGCGCTCGCTGATTCGGTCCAGGAAGTCATCGAACTCGAGCCGTCCCAGATCGAGAGCGCACCGCGCTTCGGCGCGCGGCTGGCGACCGAGTTCATTCTCGGAATGGGCAAGAAGGACGATAAATTCATCATCATTTTGGATATCGACAAGATATTCTCGGCGGACGACGTCAGTATGCTGAGCAAGGCCGAGTCCGCGGCCGAGAGCGTCGTTTCGACTTAACCGGAAAGCCGGGACGGCGAACGCGCGCTCATCGAGGCCAAAAGGCGCCGAGCCCGGAGCGCCTCAATCCCCGTTTCAACCGAAGCGAGCTTCAGGGCCGGGCTGAACAGGGCCTCTCCGGTGGTTTCGGCCGCATCCAAGACCGCGAGGCGCAGGCGGGGCGATGCCCGGGTCCAAAGCGCGGCTATTTCCCCCGCCGCCTGGAAGGCGCTGAGATCGGCCACCGAGCGAACCGCCGCGGCCGCCACCGACTCGTCGGCGTCAGCGAGTGCGCGCCGGAGGAAGACGTAGGCCGCCTTCTTTCCGGAAAAGCCGAGCCGGCGGACGGCGGCCCGACGTTCTTCGGGATCTTGGGCGGTCAGCGCTGCCGTTCCGAGGGCGAATAGGTCGTCTTCCTTGGCGCGGTCGGTTGACCTGACCGGAGTATTGAGGAGCCGTTCCTTTTTAAGTTCCAGACCCAGCGTTTCATAGGCCTTAACCACGCGGACGAAACGTACGCTCGCGTGCGGATCCCTCGAACGGTCCGGGTGGTATTTCTTTGAGAGGTAGCGGTAGGCCGCCTTGAGTTCATTGCCGTCCGACCGCGCGTCAAGGCCAAGCACGCGATATCCCTCTGCTCGATCCAATCCTAACCTCCCACCGAGCGGCGCGCCTCCAGTTCGGCGACAATAGCCTCAAGCGACATAGCCGCCGCGGCCGCGGTAGCCGCCCCCGATCCCGGAACGCTCGAGGAATCCCCGCTCTCCGCGTCCAGGACGCGGGCGGTCCGCTCGGCTTCCGCGACGGCCGTCTCCAGTTCCGCCTCAAGCGATCGATCGCCATTCGCGTAGCGAGCTAAAGAAGCCGCGCGGGCGGCGAGCGAGCGCAGGCGCTCCGCTTTAATCCCGAACGCCCCTTCCGGAGCGGAAGCGATGGTGACTGCCTGCGAGGAACCGGTATCCAGGTCCCGGGCCCGTACATGGAGAATTTCGTCAGGATCGATGGAAAACTCAACCTCGATCCTCGGCTCGCCCCGCTTACCGGGTCGGATGCCGGAGAGGAGGAAGCGCCCGAGGCTCAAGTTTTCCGAGGCCCGCGCGGATTCGCCCTGCAGCACGTGGATCTCCACCGACCGTTGGTCGTCGGCGACCGTCGTGAACGCGCGCTTCCGCGACACGGGGATGGGGGTGTTTTTCCGGATGAGCGAAACGAAATCGTTGCCGTCGATCTCCACCCCGAAGGTGCGGGAGACGGCGTCGCGGACCGTGAAGCCTTCGCCCGAGCCGTCCTTTTGGATGCCCGCGAACACCGCGGCCCCGAACGCGACGATCTCGTCCGGATTCACGCGGCCCTCGGCTTCGCGTCCGACCAAGGCTGCGAGAGTCCGGCGGACAAGGGGAATGCGGCTCGATCCGCCCGAAAGCACGAGGTGATCCACTGCTCCTTCGCCCAAGCTCGCCTCGGCGAGCGCTTTCCGCACCAAGTCGATCGACCGATCGATATACGGCCGGATGATCTCCTCGAACTCCGCCCGTTCGATCTTCCATGCGGGGTGGGCGCCGCGCGCGGCGCCGACGAATGGCAGCACGACCGAGGCGCTTTCGCGGACCGAAAGCTCGATCTTGGCGCGCTCCACCGAATCGGAGAGCTGCTGGAGTAGCATGGGATCGTCGCGGACCGCGTCCTTCCCGAGCTCCCGTTCGAACGCCCCGATCGCGCGGGCGAGCAGAATATCGTCAAAATCGGCGCCGCCCAAGACGTTGTCGCCCGAGGCCGCGAGCACCCGGCACTCGCTCCCCCGCATGGAAAGCACCGTCGCGTCGAAGGTGCCGCCGCCGAGATCGTAAACGAGCACGTTGCGCTCCGTCTTCTCCTCGCCGAAGGCCCGGTTCGCGGACCAGGCCCACGCGACGGCCGCGGCGGTCGGCTCGTTGAGCAAGCGCCGGACTTCGAATCCGGCGAGGCGGCCGGCCTCGCGCGTGGAGCGCCGTTGGGTTTCGGTGAAATACGCGGGCACCGTTATGACCGCTTCGCGCGCCTCCTCTCCGAGATACGCCTCGGCGTCAGCTTTGAGCCGCATGAGGACGCGCGAGAGGGCCTCTTCGGCGCGGAGGGCTCGCCCGCCGAAGGGGAAGGTATGGGAAGACCCCATGAAGCGCTTCGCGTTCCGAATCGTCCTTGTGGGATTGAGCACGGCCTGGTTGCGCGCGGACTCGCCCACCAGTATCTCGCCGCCGTCGGAAAGGGCGACGACCGACGGCGTCGTCCGCGCGCCGCGATCGTTGGGGATGAGCGTAACCTCGCGCCCGTCGAAGAAGGCGCAGGAGGAGTTGGTCGTGCCGAGGTCGATGCCGAGTACCGGGAGCGCCATATTATTCCGACCTCGCCGCCAGCGCGATGGCCTAATCGACCTCCGCCACCGTCGCCCCGAGACGCTTGGCGATGATATCGGCCGAGAATCCCGCCCGGTAGAGTTCCGCGACGCGCTCGGCGAAGGATGCCGCCTTGGGCTCGATGGGCGATTCCGAACGGACGAAACGCGGGCCCGGCTCCGGCGGCGCGGCGCCTGCGGCGGTTTCGGCGCTCGAGGCCCGATCGATGGACGGCTCCGCGGAGGGCCCTCGCGGCTGCGCCGGCGGAGGCGGCGCCGGCCGCGTCGACGATAGCGGTTGCGCCGGCGATGGCGGTTGCGCCGGCGATAGCGGTTGCGCCGACGATGGCGGCTGTAACGGCAACGGCGGTAGCGGCGGCGGAAGCGGAACCGCTTCGGCCTGGACCGCGCCGGGCCGTGCGGGCGAAACGGCCGGAGCTTGGGGCGAGCCGCCGAAGAGCTCCCCTTCGCTTCCGCGGTAGGCGCGCGATCGGCGCCCGAGCTCGGCATAGGCCCGCTCCTCGGCCGCCCTCCGGTCGAGCTCGCGGCCGTACGAGGCGATGCGGCGATCGGCCTCTTCCAGGAAAGCCCGGAGCGACCGTACCCGTTCCTCTACGAGCGTCGCGTCGCGGTCGGTGGCGGCGTCGATCTCCGAAACGAGCTTTTCCACCTCCTCGCGCAATTCGGCGAGGAGGCGCTCGGCGCCGGTGCGCCGTTTGAGATAGGCGCGAAAATAGATGAAAGCGCCGGCCCACAGGAGGAGGCTCGCGACGGAAACGAAGGCGGAAAGATCCATACCGTTAACCACTCAGATCGATGTTGTGTCCGAGGGCGGGATCGCGGACGATTTCCGACCCTTCCGCGCCGTCATCCCCGTCCTTCCCCTCGGATTTATCATTATCCTTGGCCCCGCGACGGCCCCTTCGCCGTCCTTGGCGATCCCGGATGCGCTCCGCGCCGTCACCGGAATCCTGGGCCTCGTTGACCGAACGGATACGCTCGTCCAGCTTCCGCTGGCTCTGAACGCCTTGGAGCGCTTGTTGGATTTCAACGCCTTCCTTGAGCTCCGCTTGCGTTTTCCCAACCTTGTCGACCTGGGAAAAAAGCGCCTGGAGATCAATCGGCTGAATAGCCATCGGGGGCCTTCTTCATGTCCTCGTCGGTCTCCTCGTACTTCGTTACGCGGATCAAGTTGTTTTCGAGTACGAAGGTCACCGCGCGGTATTCGTTCTTCACGTCTTCCTTGACGTCGCGGATGATGACCTTGACGCCGGGGTAGACTTTCGCGGAGGCGGAGACCCTGCCGCGGGTCTTGAGCGTGTTGAGGTAATTCTGGATCTCGACGATTTCCTCACCGAGCTGCGTGAGCTCCTCGATGGCCTGTTGCCTACGTTCGACGAGCTCCCGCAGGTAGGCTTCCTTGTCTTCCGGTAGAGATTTGCGCTGCTTCTTAATATTGATGAGCGTTTGGAGGTTGAGCTCGACTTCCTCGAGCTGTTTTTCGCCTTGGGACCTCCGCCCTTCCAGCAGTTCGAGTTTTTCCTTGCTCTTCGGATCGAAGCCCACTTCGCAGACGGTCTCGGTGCCGCTCACGGGGCTGCCGAGGATCTTGGCGTTGATTTCCTCCGAGGCGCGCAGTCGTCCGCCGACTATGTGCGCCCGCTTACCTTGACAGAGGATACGTTTGTTGGCGTCCACGGTGGAATTGATGATGCCGTCCGAAACCACCACCAGGGAGCCGGCCTCCACCTTCGCGTTCTCGATGAATCGCGCCCAGATCGACCGACCGGCGCGGATGAAGCCGGCATTCTTACCCGCGACGCCCTGGTGCACGATGATGTCGCCCTCGGCGTCGAGCTCGGCCTTACCGACGGTGCCGTGGACCTCGATATTGCCCGCGGCCTTGACGGAGAATCCGTCTTCCACGTTACCGGTGATGATGACCGTTCCGAGGAAGATGATGTTGCCGGTCCTGAGACTCACGTCGCCCTGAACCGTATAGACCGGTTCGACGTTTACCTTGCCGCCGACGATTACCACCTGACCGTTCATATCGGCGATGACCGTGAGCTGGTCGTCCAGGACGTGGACGTTCTTACCGAGCGGTATGGGTATATCCTTACCGTTTTTGGCCGGAAGCACCTTACCGGTCACCGTCTTTCCGGGATTCCCGCGTTCCGCGGGAATCTTACGGGCCAGGGGTTGTCCCTCCACCACGTTCTGGATGATGTTCAGTTCTTTGAAATCCACCCGACCGTTGGAGCTTTCCTTGAGGCGGACCTGTGTTTGGTCGGTCTCGAAATTATACTGGATGTAGGCGTCTCTTCCGTTGACGGGCTGGATGCCCTCCGCTACCTGGACCATGATCTTATATTCGGGCTTATCGGCGAAGTCCCGGACGAATTCCTCGTCGACCCCGAACACCACGCGGTTATTGCGGAGGAAACTCAGTATGGTCTCGGCGGATAGGTCGCTGCCGCCCGGACCGGGAGGCGCCACGTACAGATACGCCTTCATCTCCTGATCGGCGATATCCACGGTCATGACGGCGTCGTTCGCCGGGTTCGCGATGAATGTCCCGACCTTGATGTACTCGCTCCCGGCTTCCTTCACGACCTGGCCGACGAGGGATGCGTTGAGGTCCCTGACCGATCGGGCGGTGAGGGCTTCCATCGCCTGCCGTTCGGTAGCCCGGCGACCGCGGCCGACCGGGGGCGTAACCTTGAGGTAGGCGTCCTCCTGGCTCAGGAACACGAACGCCGAGCCGTCACGGTCCTCGATGACCGGGGCGTTTGCGAAGAAGCCCTCATCGGCCAAGGCCGGCGCGGCCTCGTCCACCTTGACCACCACGTGCTCGTATGCCCGAATGAGCCAATCTTTGCGTCCGGTACCGAGGAAACCTGCGGCGCCGCGTTCAACGATCTCGTACTCGACGCGCTTGACGGAGACGCTGAGCAGCGCGGCGGCGGCGGATACCGCCTCTTCCAGGGTGGCCCCCGTCGCTTCCACCGAATGGATGGTCCGATCCGCCTCGAGACGCTCCTTCATCACTGCCTGCAGGCGAACGAAGTCCACCATCGCCCGTTCCTACACGATACCTTTTCGGATATTCGTAAGTTTAGAGCGGAGACGGAGTATCGCCTTGGTATGCAGCTGGGAAACGCGCGACTCGGTAACTTCGAGCACCTGTCCGATTTCCTTGAGCGTGAGATCCTCGTAATAATAGAGAACGAGGACCTTCTTCTCCTTGTCGGGGAGCTCATCGATGGCTTCCGCAATGACGCGGCGAATTTCGTCCTTCTCCACGATGACGTCCGGATTGAGGCTCGTGGGCGCCTCGATGGTCTCGCCGATGGAAAAACGTTCGGTCTCGTCGTTGGAGAACCAAACGTCGTTGAGCGACAGCACCGAGGTACCCGATATCTTGAGCATGGTCTTGAGGAACTCGTCTTCGCTGACGCCGAGGGAAGCGGCTATCTCTTGGTCCGTGGCCGTCCTGCCGAGTTGGGCCTCCAGCGCGCCGATGGTCTCTTCGATCTCCCGCGTCTTTTGGCGCACGGACCGAGGCACCCAATCGATCGACCTGAGTTCATCGAAGATGGCCCCGCGGATACGGGTGACCGCGTAGGTCTTGAACTTGACGTTCTTTTCCGGATCGTACTTGTCGATGGCGTCGAGGAGGCCGAATACGCCGAAACCGACGAGGTCGTCGAATTCCACGTTGTTCGGCATGCCTACGGCCACCTTGCCCGCCACGTATTTCACGAGGGGAGCATATTGCGTGATGAAGGCCTCGCGGATCCGCGGATCGCGACCTCGCCTATAGATTGCCCAGAGTTCCTCTTCGGTCTTTTGCTCCAGGAGGACGTTCCCCATACCCTATCCTTTCTGGTCCCTTTTCAGAATCGTTTGTATCGCGGACGCCATTTCCCGCGGATCGAAGTCACCCCCGGCCCCCGAAGAACGAGGCGCCGAGATTGGCCTCGACGTCGGTTCGTCGGAACTTCGTTCGGCCGCATCCTCCAATAGGGGCGCAACGAAAGAATCGGACATGCTATCGAGATC
>JAEWSV010000106.1 GCA_023398155.1 Spirochaetota bacterium | reverse complement strand
GGGGAGCCCTCAGTCGAATTCGTGGACGGCGCCCGATCCGCCCTGGCCGACCTTTGCGCGAAGCGGGGGGCCGACCCCCGAGAAGCCGCCGTCGTCGCCGTGGGCGGCGGGAGCGCGATGGACGCGGGCAAGGCGATCGCGGCCATGCTTCCGGCCGCAGCCGCCGCGCGGGAACGGGGCGAGGCGCCGCCGTCAGTGCAAGAATTCCTGGAGGGAGTCGGCTCGCGGCCGCCAGCGGGCGAGACCGCCTTCCTCATCGCCTGCCCGACGACCGCGGGCACGGGAAGCGAGGCGACGAAAAACGCCGTGATTTCCCGCGTCGGCCCCGGCGGTTTCAAGAAGTCCCTCCGCCACGAGAATTACGTTCCGGCCGCCGCCGTGATCGATCCCGAACTCTCAGTCGGCTGTCCCTTTTCCGTCAGCGCCGCGAGCGGACTGGACGCCCTCACCCAGCTCATCGAATCCTGGACCTCTCCCGCCTCATCGCCGATGACCGCGGCCCTCTGCGCGAGCGGCGTGGCGGCCTTCGCGCGGTCCTTCGATCGGGTCCTGGAGAACGGCGCCGACGTGGAGGCGAGATCGGGGATGGCCTATGCGGCTTTCCTTTCCGGCGTGGGTCTCGCGAACGCGGGGCTCGGCGCCGTCCACGCGCTCGCCTCGCCGCTCGGCGGCCGTTTCCCCCTGCCGCACGGCGCGGCCTGCGGCGCGCTCCTCGGCGGGGCGACGCGGCTCAACGTGAAGCGCCTCGCGGAGAACGGCGGCGCGGAGGGGACGGGGAGGGCGGCCCTCACCGCCTACGCCCGCGCCGGGTACCTTTTAGCTTCAGCGGGCGAAGACCCGGGTCCCGGAAGCGACGCGGCGCTCCACGGAGCGGCGCTCCTTGGTTCGACGCTCCAAGGAACGGCGCTCTCAAAAGCGGCGCGCCGAGGAGCAGCGCTCTCAGGAGCGGCGCTTGAGCGCGGGCTCGACCTCTTGTTCCGCGAGCTCGCTCGGCTCGCCGCGCTCGCCCGGCTACCGCGTTTCAGCACGTACGGGGTGACCGCGGCCGATCTCGCTTCCCTCGCGTCCGCAGCCGCGACCAAGACCAACCCCGTACCGCTTTCCGCGGCCGACTACGAGAGCCTCCTCGCCGCCTGCCTTTGACGGGCGACCGACTAGGTTTGCGGCGAAGCCGGCGGTCCCACCGGCTTTCGGCTAGGCCTGCGGCGGGGCCAACTCGACCTTGACGGCTCCGAACTTGTACGCGGGCTGTCGGCTGTGGGGGTCGAAAGCCGGATAGGTGAGATAGTTGCCCTCGGGATAGTGCATCGGCAGGAAAACGGTGCCGCTCCTGACGGAGTCCTTAACCATGGCTTTCACCAGTACCGAACCGCGCCGCCCGGTGATCTTGAGCGCTGTTCCCTCCGAGATGCCGAGCCGCGCGGCGTCCGCGGGATTCACTTCCGCGTAGCTCTCCGTCGGATACATCTTCTTGAGCATCTCCACCTTTCCCGTCCTCGTCTGCGTATGCCACTGGTGCATGGTCCCCCGGCCGGTCAGGAGGAAGAAGGGGAAGTCGGCGTCGGGCAGCTCGGGCAGCGGGACGATATCGGTGAACAAGAACTTCGCCTTGCCGTCGGCGGTGAAGAACGCCCCGTCGGCGAAGAGGCGCCGCTGGACGGCGTCGCCTTCGGGGAGGCCCGAGGCCGAGGCGCGGGCGTCGGCCTCCGTCCACGGCCATTGGATGCCGCCCGCGGTCGCGAGGTCTTTCCACGAGCCGATGCCGGTGATGTCGCAGGGCTGGCCGCGGCTGAGCTCTTTCAGGATGCCGAACGCGGCTTCCGGGCTTTCCCATTTATCGAGCCAGGAGCCCACGCCCCACGCCGCGCCGAGCAGCCGGAAGATCTCGAAATCGCTCTTGGCTTCCCCGGGGGCTTCCTTGACCTTTTGGACTATCCCGAGCCTCCGTTCCGAGTTGACGAAAGTCCCGTTCTTCTCCGCCGAGCCCGCGGCGGGGAGCAGGAGATCGGCGAGTTCGGCCGTCTCGGTGGTCGTGTACAGGTCCTGGACCACGAGGAAGTCGAGGGCCGCCATCCGCGAGCGGAAGGCGTTCTGGTCGATCCAACTGTGGGCGGGGTTGGTGCAGATGATCCAGAGTCCCTTGATCTCGCCGGAGTCTATGCCCTCGAGGATCTGGTCGTAGGTCTTGCCCGCGTCCTGAGGGATGAGGGCCTCCGGAATGCCGATGATTCCTGCCACCTTGGCGCGGTGGTCGCTTTTGGCGAAGTCGTGCCCGCCGAGCAAGTTCGTGGTGTTGGAGAAGAGGCGGCTCCCCATGGCGTTGCACTGGCCGGTGATCGAATTGGGGCCGGTCCCCGGCCGTCCGATGTTTCCCGTCATGAGGCAGAGGTTCACGATGGCCTGGGCGGTGCGGACGCCCTGGTGGCTCTGGTTGACCCCCATGGTCCACCACATGCTGACCGCCTTCTTCGTATGGATGAGCTCGGCCAGCTCGACTATCCTCCGGGCCTCCAGGCCGGTGGCCTTGGCGGCGATCTCGGGAGTGAACGCGGCGACGTGCGCCTTGAACTCCCCGTAGCCCGCGGTATGGCGGGCTACGAAGCCCTCATCCACCCATCCCCGTTCGATGAGGACGCGGGCCACGGCATAGAGCAGGATGAGGTCCGACTTGGGTTCGATGGGTAGGTGGACGGTCGCTTCCTTCGCCGTTTCGGTAAGGCGCGGGTCGATGACCACGACCGTCGGATCGTTGACGTTGTTCTTGAGGCGCTGCCAGAAGATGGGGTGGGCGATGGCGGGATTGGCCCCCACGAAGATGAGGCAATCGGACTTCTCTATGTCGATGTAGCTGAAAGGCGGAGCGTCGAAGCCGAAGGCCTGTTTATAGGCTACGACGGCGGTCGCCATGCACTGGCGGGTATTCCCATCCCCGTGGCGGATACCCATGCCGAACTTGGCGACGGCGCCGAGGAGGGCCTGCTCCTCGAAGGGGATCTGGCCGGTGGAAAGGAAGGCGAGGCTGTCCTTCCCGTACTTCGCCTGGATGGCCTTGAATCTATCGACGAAGGTCGCGGCGGCATCGTCCCAGCTCACTTCTCGTCGCTCTCCCGTGGACCGGTCCCGCAGGGTCGGAACGAGGGCGCGATCGCTCGATTCCAAGGCTTTCAGCAGGTTGAAGCCTTTCGAGCACGTCTTACCGAGGTTGACCGGATAATCCTTGGCCGGCAGGATTTTCTGCGGCACGCCGTTTTCGACCACAACGTCGAGATTACAGCCGACGCTGCAGTAACCGCAGGTGGTTCGGATCGTCTCTGCCATACGTAACTCCTTCAAAACCCGTACGGACTGATTTCTGGAACGGCCCCGTTCACCGCTTCCTTTTCAGGATCGCCAAGAGCGCGAGGGATACGAGGCCGGCGACCAGGTAGGCCGCGAAGCTCAGGTTATATCCGGGATCGGCCGTCTTGGGGTCGCGGATGAAGAATCCTTGGATGATGGGGAAGACGAAGCCCCCGAGGGCTCCGAGGCCGCCGATCCAGCCCGAGGCCCCGCCCATGGCGGAGGGGATGACCTGGGGTAAGATCTTGAAGGTGGCGGCGTTGTTGACGCCCATGCCGACGGCGAGGAAGGCCATGCCGGTGACGGCCAGGGGGAAGCTACCCGAGGAGAACATCATGAGGACGGCGCCGAGCACCAAGAGGGAGACCGCGGAGAGGGCGGTCCGCTCGCCGCCGAGCTTGTCGCTTATCATGCCGCCGGCTACGCGCATCAGACTGGCTCCGATGCTGAAGGCGGCCGTCAAGGCTACCGCCTGGGGAAAGAGGGCGAGGCCGAAGTTGGTCTGCCAATAATTTGGGAACCACGCCGTCAAAGCCAGGAAACCGCCGAAGGTCGTGAAATAGACGCCGACGAGGATCCAGGTCTGCCAATATCCCGCGGTGGTCTTGAGCGACTGGACCGCGGTCCCCGTGGGGAAAAGCTCCTGGCCTCTCTCCGCCGCAAGGGAACGGGCCTCCTCTTCCGAGGCCCCCTGCTTCTTGTACTGGAAATACGGCGCGTTTTTCCCGAAGGCCATGTACAGGAGGATGCCGACTCCCAGGAAGGCGAGCCAGAGCCAGTACGTATTCTGCGGTCCGAACCAGAGGAGGGAGAGCGGTATCCAGAAGCTCGCGAGGCCGGGCGAGAGATTCGCGACGCCGCCGTAGATGCCGTTGGCGGTGCCCTGCTTTTTCTTCGGGAACCAATAGCTCACCTGCGCCATCGATACCGAGAAGGTCGCGACGCCGAAGCCCGCGACGCCGCCGAAGAAGGCGAGGCTCAAGAAAGTCGGATTATCGATGGTCAAGGCGAGGCCCGCGATTCCCACGAAGGCGAAGACCAGGAGGATGAGGTTGGGGGTTTTTCCGCCCGTGGTGTCCACCAGGGCTCCGAAGGGAATTCGCAGGAGGGCCCCCATGAGCGAAGGTATGCCGATGAGGAAACCGAGGCTCACCGCGTCCAGGTCGAGGGTCCGGGCCAGCGACTTCGCCGTTGGACCGAAGAGGGCTACGGCGGCGAGACCGATGAAAAAGGCCAGCGTGGCGCCGAAGAGGCCCTGGGCCGGCGATCCTGAGATCTTGTAGTTTCGCGTCATCCTTCCTCCTCGTGAACCGGGCTCAGCATACGATTGAATATTTCCTCCGACTTTGATCTACGTCAAATTCGGCCCTCGCTTTTCGGGCTAGAATTGAGGGCGGAGGCCGCAGCGCGGGCCGTGAAAGGGAGCCCTCTGAGAGTGTGGCATATTTCTGAGTATTTTGCTAGGATTAAGTATGGTGTTTGATCGACTGGGGAGGCCGCTCAGGGATCTCAGGATCTCGGTGACGAACAACTGCAATTTCCGCTGTACCTACTGCATGCCTATGGAGGCGTTCGCGGTCGATCATCCCTTCCTCTCGGGCGATCGGCTCCTGAGCTTTCAGGAGATTCTCCGGGTGGTGGAAGCGGCGCGTCCCCTCGGGCTCAAGAAGGTCTAGCTCACCGGCGGCGAACCGCTCCTCAAGCCTCGTCTTCCCGATTTGGTCCAGGCAATAAAGGCGCGCTATACGGACTTGGAAGTGGGCCTCATCACGAACGGCCGCCACCTCGTTCCCCTGATGCCGGATCTGCGGGCCGCTGGCCTCGATTTCGTCACCGTTTCCATAGACGCCCTCGATCCGGAAGCTTTCTCCCGCATCACCGGCAACGGGCAACGGCTCGAGCCCGTCCTGGACGCCATCGAACGGACGCTTGAAACTTTCGGCCGCGTCAAGCTCAATACCGTCTTGTTGAGGGGAGAGAACGACGATCAGGTCGAGCCTCTGGCTTCGTTCTTCCGGAGGCCCGGCGTCGCCCTCCGGTTCATCGAATTCATGGACGTCGGAACGATCAACCGATGGAGCCGGGACCGGGTCGTGAGCGGCGACGAAGTCCTCGGCCGGCTGCGCGCGCTCGGCGAACTCCAAAGCGTGCCGAAGAGCCATCCGGGCGAGACGAGCGAGCGGTGGGCCTGGGCGGACGGCCGGGGTGAAGTCGGGTTCATCAATTCCGTGACCCGCCCGTTCTGCGGCGACTGCAGCCGGGTCCGGCTCGGGGCCGACGGCCGGTTGTTCACCTGCCTGTTCTCGGCCCTCGGCCACGACCTCCGCGGCCCCTTGCGCGCCGGCGCTTCCGCGGAAGAGGTATCCCGGACCATCGCGAAGATTTGGACGGGACGCAGCGACCGGTACTCGGAGTTGCGGACCGACGGCTCGGGAGAACGGGTCGAAATGTTCTCCATGGGAGGCTGAGATGAGCGGTCCGGCGAAGCAGCGATGGGTCTTCCATCCCTACGAGATGGCCCTCGTCGGGTACCAGAATTCGGGTAAGACTACGCTCGCGGCCAAACTGGTGGCGGAGTTGGGCCTGAACCTAGCCTACATCAAGCGGGACGCCCACCGCTTCGAGATGGACAAACCGGGGAAGGATACCCACACGATGGCGGATGCCGGCGCGGCTGCAGTCTTCATCAGCGATCCGCGGTCGCGCGCCCTGATCCGACGTTCTCCTCTCGATCCCCTGCTCGCTGGCCTCGACTTCCTGGACGAGGATGCCGCCCTCGTGGAGGGCCATAAGCAGACGCCTATCCCCAAGATCGTCGTTTTGGACGAGGGGCTCGAGATCGTGGCCGATAGCGCCTTCGGGGCGCAAGCTCCACTCGCCGCGGTGGGGCCCTGGCGCGATAGTCCGCCGCTCCCCTGGGATGTTCCCTATTTCCGCCGCGACGACGCGGAGGCGGTGGCCGCCTTCATCCGCGCCCGGTGGGACGCTCAAACCGCCGGGCGGCCGATCCTCGGACTGGTCTTGACCGGCGGCAAGAGCGAACGGATGGGGACCGACAAAGCCGCCCTCGACTACGGAAGGGGGGAAGAGGCTCGGCGCGTCTTTGGCCTGCTCGGGGAATTCTGCGCGGAAGTTTTCGTGAGTTGCCGGCCGGATCAGGCCGATTCGGACGGCAGGCGGGGCTTGCCCCAGATCCACGACCGATTCCTCGGCCTCGGCCCCCTGTCCGGCATCCTTTCGGCCTTCGAGGCCAGGCCGGACGCGACCTGGCTCGTCGCGGCCTGCGATCTCCCCCGGCTCGGCGCCGAAAGCCTCCGGGCGCTCCTGGCGAACCGCCATCCGTTCCGCTTCGCCACCGCCTTCCGCCATACCGACGGCGTCGCCGAGCCCCTCTGCGCCCTCTACGAACCCAAGGCGCGGCCGCGGCTTTACCAGCTGCTGGCCGCAGGGCATTCTTGTCCCCGGAAACTCTTGGAGGGCTACCCGACGATGCAGCTCGATGAGGTGG
>JAEWSV010000626.1 GCA_023398155.1 Spirochaetota bacterium | reverse complement strand
GGCGATGGCCCGCTCATGAGCACGCAAGGCCTTGGCGCGCGCGTCTTCCGGGGAAATCTTCCCATCCGTCAGCGCTGACCAGAGGCTCGTCCAGGTCTTCTCCCCTGCCTCGTGGAAGCTGATGGGGTCGTAGTTGGCGATCGCCACCGCGCGGTCAAGATCGATGACCTCGGTCTTATTCCAGGCAGCGATAAACTTTTCCGCGTCCTTGATACTCCGCTCGCTGCGCCGCTTGTCTGCCTCGATGGTCTTGATGCGGTTCAGGCGGACACGCGGGAGTTCCTTGTACTCGGCGTGGGCTATGGCGCCTTCGGCCCGTTCCAACCAATACGCCGCCGTCTCCCACATCTTCGCGGCCTTGCGGGTCCCGTTCTCGATCTTTTTCGCGTCGCGTTCGGCACGGCGCTGGGAATGATGACCGATGAGTATCGGCTGACCGAGAGGTATTCCGGACGTGATCTGAGAAACCGAGCGAGCCGCGGACTCAGCGTCCTGCTCGCGATGCGCGGAGTAGGTGTCGAAGCGCTCGGCCCTGGCCTCGGCGCGCTCGGCGAGCGTAGTCTCCTCGGGGCCGATCTCGCCTGCGAGTTCGATGAGAAGGTCCTCGCGGCTGGGGGTCCACGCGGGAGCCACGAAAAGCTCCTGACGCGGCGCCCAGATGAAGCCGGCGGCCTTCACGCGGGCGAAGGTCTCGGCATCTAAGCGCACGGAGCAACGGAGGCGGAGCTTGTTGTCCGCGGGGTCGTACGAAGCCGTGTAGATCACGCCGCCCTCCCATTCCGCGCATTGATCGCCGGGCCGATCGCCGCCACGACTTCGGCGATGTGCTCGTAGACGATGAGATGGCACTCGGTCTGCACAGCAGCGAAAAGGTTCATGGAGCGGGTGTATCGAAGCTGGTCGCGGTTGCGCTCCCAGTTCCGGATCCCGCGGTCGCTCTCCATGTAGGAGATGGTTCGATCAACATATTCAGCGAGTTTCTTGCGGCTGAGCTTATTCATGACGGCCATTGCGTCCTCCTGTACTCTGTATAGCATTATTATATCTACATGCTATACGCCATGTCAAGCGATTTTATATCATTTTGCTTTACGTTTCGCTATAACCTGTGTATATTGTTGCTATACGCCGTGTTAGGTGGTATAAAGGGGGAATGCCGAAGATGCAGTTGAACGCAAGGATAGAGGAAGAGGTCGTCGATATGTTCGACAAGACCGCGAAGCGCCACAACCGTGACCGAACGAAGGAACTCAAGACGGTTATGATCGAGGATATCAAAAAGGAATTCCCCGACTGGGAGCCTCCCGACAACGTCTGATTTCATACCGGCCACGACTCCTTCAAGAACGCCCACTGCCGCGTCAATTCCTCGACCGTGCACTCCTCCCGCTTCTTGCCTCCGACGAGGTCCTTGAGCTTCCGGTAGATGATCGTGGTGTAGGCGGCCTTCGATCCCGACCGCACGCGCGATAGGTAGAGCTCGATGTGGTCGGCGATCTGCGTGCGGAGGAGGCGCTCGGCCTCGCGCGGGGTCATACCACCATCGGGGCGCGGTTCGGTCTGGATCTCGATAGCGGACCCTTCGCGATAGGCCTCGCTCCCGATCGGCGTGATCCACGGACGCGCCTGGCCCTGCCCTTCCCCGCCTTCGCCGGCGCCACCTTCCCGCTCAGCCTTCTCCTTGAGAGCCTGGAGCTGCTCGGCCTCGATGTCGCGGATCGCGGAGAGGAAGCGCTGATCCTTGGGCCCGTAGATGATCCCGCGCGCCTTCCCAGGCGAGGTCCGGTTCGCGCGCGCGAAGCACTGCTCCAGCCACGGCACGGACCGGATATGCGTCAGACACGCGATATGCGACACCGCGGGCACACTCAGGCCTTCGTACGCCATTGCCACGGTGACGAGCACGTCCGCCGCCGGAGCCGCCCGGCCCTTGAATCGAGCGATGGCGTAGCGGGCCGCGGGTGAGTCGTCGCTCGTGGCGATGAGGGCGTCGATGTGGTGGCGGTGGAGGTGGGCCTGGTAGAGCTGGGCCTGCTCGATATCGTGGGCGACGACGAGCATCTTCGCCGCCGGGTACTCCTCGCGGCGATGCCGAGCCCAGTCCACGGTGCACTCGTCGAGGAGCGCGTACGCGTAATCGGTCCGGAGCGCGGTGAACAACGCCTGCGCCGAGTAGTCGCCGGAGGAGATATCTGCCTCCCGTCGCTCGCCGCCTTCATCCTCCCATTCCGCGCGGCCGTCCAGGTATCGGAATTCCACGGGGACGATCGCACCTTCGCGTAGGGCGTCGCCGCGCGAGTACCTGATCACCGCGGCCGAGGGGTCGTTCTCAAAATGAGGAAGTCCGTCGTCGCCGTACGGGACCCAGGCTATGGGCTCGCCGTCACCGCGGGAGAAGGTTCCGGAGGCGAACACGGAAAAGGCCGCTGACTGGACCAGTGGATCGACCGCGCGATGCCATTCGCCGTCGCGGCGGCAGTGGTGGGGTTCGTCGAGGAAAACCATCCAGCGGCCGCGGCTGAGGTTCGCGAGGTGACGCGCCGGATCCGCGGCGATGGCTTGATAGGTGGTGACGTAGCCTACGGTCCCGCGGCAGGGGTCGGATTCGTTGCCCGAGGCGCGGATCCGGTACCGACTCCAGTCCGGGAAATCGGCCTCGCCCTGGTCGCGCAGGGAGTTCCGAGGCACGACCCACAGCACGTGATCGATCGTGTTTCCGATGAGGCGGTCGGCGAAGATCCCGGGTAGCGACGACTTCCCGCCGCCGGGCGTGACCGGGATGTAGGAGCGGTTGATGCGGGCTCCGCCGGAGATGGCGAGGCCGAGAGCGTCGGCGTCTACCTGATGCCGGCGCAGCGTGATGCCGGCGCGGATCATGCCCACCTCTCGCAATATCCGAGGCGGTGCGTGACCGGGCGCCAGAGCAGAGGGCCATCGGATCGGGAGAGCGTTTCTATTCTGGGCTCTTCGCTGGGCTTCAGCGATTCGTGCAGCTCCATGTGGATCTCGTACCCGCAGGCCATGAACACCTGCTTGCCGGCATTTTTGCGCCTTGCCGACGTGACCGTCATACGGTTGAGCCCCGTCTTTAGGCATAGATTCGCGATCGACAATTCGGCGATGACCTTCCCGTCCTTCACCGTCCAGCACGGGACCGACCGCTTATCGATTCTGCTCAATTCCATTTACGCCTCTCCTTCGTCCGGATCCCTATACGTGGCCATGTTCTCCAGCGTCACCTCGCGGATGACGCGTGCCGACACCGGCGGAAAGTCCTGGTAACGGAACGCCTTGAACGCCTTCGAGTAACCTTCCGCGTTCGGCCGCTCGTTGAAGTAGGATGCGATCCTCTCCGCGCCCGACGGATCTTCGCAGGTGACGAATACGCGCTTGACGACCTCGACCTCAAACCGCGGCATGGCTAGACCTCGATCCCCCGCAGCGGCACCACCATCCGCCGCCTGTGCTCCGCCTCCAGCTCCACCCGCCGCTCAACGACGCAGGAGCCCGGAATCGTGACGTGGTGGTCGAGGCCGCGGCGCTTGAGATCGGCGCAGTATCCCGAGTTCCCCCACGGCGGTCCCTTCGAGCGCTGGAATTGCGGGCAGGACTCGCATCGCCAGAGCTCACCGGTGTTCGGCGGCCAGTGCTCAAAATCGATGGGGCCGTGAGGTGTGGCATAGCTGGCGGTGGTCCAGGTGTTCGGGGTCATACATCCACTCCCTGCATCACCGCCTCGACGTGCTCAACCGTGCGCTCGGGCATGCCTCCAGCCTGGAGACGTGAGAGCCCGCAGTTGTACGCGGCGACGGCGAGCCTCCACGAGCCCGTGGCGCGGTACATGCGCGCGAGGTATCGGGCCGCGACTGGGAGCGCCTCGTCGGGGTTCATTGGGTTAAACGGCCGACCGCCGTTGTCGAACCATTCGAAATCAGGCAGATACTGGTCGTTGAGCTGCGCGATGCCGAGGTCGCAGGAGACGACGCGGCGGCCGCGGCGGTTGATGTTCACGGCGGATGGGTCGTAGCCGGACTCGCGGGCGATGAGGCGGGCGAAAATCCAGAGCGGGACCCCGGCGGAATGAGCCGCGGCCTCGACCGTCTCCTGATACTCGGCCGGGATGACGTACTCGGGCGTCGCCGGGGACGGGATCGCCGGGAGGTCGTACCGGACGCGGTAGGGAAGCGCGGAGGCGCAGAGGAGCGCGACGGAGGCGGAAAGGAGGAGGCGGGTCATGCCGAGGCCTCCGTAGTCGCAGGTTCTCCCGCTATCTCCTCGTAATGGCTCCAGTACCGCATAAGGCCTAGGCGCGCGAGCTGCATGCGCTCGGCGTCCGTGAACTTGCGTGAACCCGTGGCGGCCTTGGCTTTGCGCAGAATCCGCGCGCGGCCGTAGAGCCTGCCCTCCACGGGTTCGGCGACTACGATCACGCCGGCGTGAGCCGGTGCGAGTTCGAGCAGCGTCGGCCCCAGCGCCTCTGGACCCGCAAACCATAGGCAGCGGATGCGGGAGTCGTAGTGGCCGTGGCGCTTATCCAGGTCGCGGCGGGTGTCGGCGCGGCTGATCTTGACCTCAATCTCATGCGCGTACCCGGCTTCGGAAAGAGCGAGGACATCGAGTTCGTGGTTGAAGCCGAGGCCCCAGGACGCGTTCGGGACCACGAGGTAGCGACGGTAGTAGAACGGCGAATGCTGCGAGCACGTGAGGGCGCGGGTGATGTCTGAGGAGGTCATATCCGCCTCGCCAAGTGCACGACCTCGGCCGCGTAGTCGATGAGGGCGGCGAGGCCCACGAGAGCGAGGGCGATGAGGAGGTCGATCATTTATGAGCCTCCAGAAGACTCAATCCTCGTAAGATGGTTTTGCAGTTTGCGACGAACTCTGCATCAATCCTTACCGATGAAGATTCTCCGCCAGGGCCATTGACTCCAATCTCAACCGTTCCGCTCTTCCCAAGATTGACGTAACAATTAAGCATTCGTTTTGCACTCGAAGTGTTGAGACCTGATTTTTTCAGGTAATCAATTGCGGCCTGCTTACACTCAACATCGCTCATACCCGCCCCCATTCCGCCTTCCGCGGGCACGTCGTGGAGTTGCAGTATTTGATCGCACCGGATCCGGAGCGCAGGATCTTGCAGCCGTCCAGTGCCGCGGTGACGTTCTCGTGGGTTACCGCTGAGGGCCCCGGCATCCCGGAGGAACGGTCGGAGCATTTATAGG
>JAEWSV010000592.1 GCA_023398155.1 Spirochaetota bacterium | reverse complement strand
GCTCTGGTCGGTCTTCCAGATCACCTTCCTCCTCGGCGAATATCCGATGGGCTGGTTCGAAAAAATTTTCTCCTGGCTCGGCGGCGCTGCCGAGGCGGTGATACCGGAGGGCATGCTGCGCTCGCTGATCGTCGACGGCATCATCGGCGGCGTCGGCGGGGTCTTCTCCTTCGTGCCCCTCATCGTGATCCTTTTCTTCTTACTTTCCATCTTGGAAGACATCGGGTACATGTCCCGGGCGGCCTTCGCCACGGACAAGATCCTCCATGCCTTCGGCCTCCACGGCCAGTCCATCTTTCCGATGATGCTCGGCTTCGGCTGTTCGGTGCCGGCCATCATGGCCGCGCGTACCCTCAAGAGTCCGCGCGACCGCATCGTCACCATCCTCGTCATCCCCTTCATGAGTTGCGGGGCCAAACTTCCGGTGCACGTCCTCCTGGCCGCGGCCTTCTTCCCCGGCAACGCGGCCAATATGGTCTTGCTCGTCTATGCGATCGGCGTCGGCCTCGCCCTCGGTTCGGCGTTCCTGCTCAAACGGACGGTGCTCAAGGGCGATCCGACTCCCTTCGTCATGGAGTTGCCGCCCTACCGCGCGCCCACTACGACGGGCGTGCTCTGGCACGTGTGGGATAAGACCTGGCAATACGTGAAGAAGGCGGGTACGGTCATCTTGGCCTCCTCCATCCTCATATGGGCCATCACGAGCTTCCCTTCCTACGAACTGGCCCGTGGCGAACTGGACGCGCTCGGCGCGGCCTACGCGGCGGAGCATCCCGACGCGGAAGAGGACGCGGTCGCCGCCTACCTGGCTACGGCGAGTTCCCACGCCGCGCTGGAGAACAGCTTCGCGGGCCGGATCGGCAAGTTCATCGAACCGGTCTTCACGCCCCTCGGTTTCGATTGGAAGGTCGGCGTCGCCACGGTCACGGGCTTCGCCGCAAAAGAAGTCGTCGTCTCCACGCTCGGCATACTGTACAGCGTCGGAACGGAGGAAACGGAGGAGAGCGAAAGCCTCCGCGACGCGTTGCGCGCCGACCCGCGCTTCAACCCGCTCGTGGCCTTCGCGCTCATGCTGTTCACGCTCATCATCCCGCCCTGCTTCGCCGCCCTCGCGACCATAAAGGCCGAGCTGGGCTGGAAGTGGGTCGGCTTCGCCTTCGTATTCATGTTCGCGCTCGGTTGGGTCGTCGGTTTCGCCGTGTACCAGCTGGGATCGCTAGGAGGTCTCGCATGAACTCCGTACTCGAGCTCGTCATCGTCGGCCTCATCGTGGCCTTCGCCGTCGTCTTCATCGCTTCTAAAACCGTCGCCGCCGTCCGCGGCAAGAAGCCCTCGTGCTGTTCGCCCTCCGCGGCGGATCCCGCGGCGACTTGGGTCTCGGCCTGCGACGGTTGCTCTGGTTGCTCTATCAACGCGAAGAAAAGGGCATAGCGGCGCGGTTTTTGAACGGCCGCGATAGTATATTGGAGAGCGAATCCTCCGGCGCTTCGGCGGATCGTCGATCTTCCGGACCGTCATCGGTGTGGTGGTTTTGAGCAAGTAAAAAAAGGCCCTAATCAGTTTTCTTGGCCCGGGGGCACGTCGCGCCTCCGGGCTTTCTTTTTCCCAGGCCTCGCTCCGCGCCGCACCCCGCGCCGCTCGCTCGAGCGGGCGCCCGCGGCGTTCGCTATGCGGCGGGAATGGCGGACCGCAGGAGGGAAGCCAGGAAGGGCCAGGCGGCGAGGAACGAGAAGGCGAGCAGGAAGAGGTAGCTGCCGAGTTCCAGTATGCTCGAGGCGACGCCGACGGCCTTCTCGCTCGTCTTGAAGCGGAGGAAGATGCCCTCCCTGCCGAAATACGCGAGGTAGCCGGCCGCCGAGACCACGACGGCCATTCCCAAGGACATGGCCAGGACCGCCAATACGCCGAGGAAGGCGAGGTCCAGGGAGAGGGCGAAGAGGAGCATCATGGTCGCGCCCGGGCAGGGCACGAGGCTCGTCATGGCCGCGATAGTATACAACCGGCGGCCGTCCGGCTCGCGGCCGCGGTCATCACCGTGGTCGTGCGCGCCCTGCGCGCCGTGGCTATGGCCCCTGCCGCTCGCCAAGTCCGCGATGGTCCGTACGGCGAATACGGCGGCGAAGAGGCCGAGCGCGACGAAGGTGAATCCCTCCAGATAGATCCCGGCGCCGTCCACGCGCGCGATTTCAGCCGCCGCGCCCCGGGCCAGGCTGAATACCGCGATGATGGCGATGCCCGTGGCCGCGTGGACGCCGGCCGAAAGGAAGCCCGCGGCCGCCGGTTCCCAGGCGCGGGCCTTCCGCGAGAGGAAGAGGGAGAACATGACGGTCTTCCGGTGTCCCGGCCCCGCGGCGTGGAAGAGCCCGTAGATGAAGGAGCCCAGGAGGAGGGCGAAGAGGGCCTCGGGGGCCGGATTCTCCTTCAGGGCCGTCAAGGCCGCTCCGGCTCGGTCGCGGAACGCCAACTGGAGGGCGACGAAAGGCCCCGCGCCTCCGCGCACCGCCGCGGGAGCGGGCGCCGAGCCGTTCGCGC
>JAEWSV010000590.1 GCA_023398155.1 Spirochaetota bacterium | reverse complement strand
ACGCGAACGGGGGTAAACACTGGAAAGAGTGGCGGGAGTACGCCGAACCCTCGGCGGCCGACATCCGCGCGCTCTGGGACGATCCGACTTCGCGCCGCGACCACCTCTTCTGGGTATGGCTGCAGCGGGCCTTGGACGAGCAGTTCTCAGCGGCTTCAAGATCCCTCGCCGAGAAAGGAATAGCCCTCAAAGGGGATCTCCCCATCCTCATGAACGAGGATTCCTGCGACGTCTGGGCGCACGGCGAGTATTTCCGCCGCGACCTGGCCGCGGGGGCCCCGCCCGACATGTTCAGCCCTCTGGGACAGAACTGGCAATTTCCCATCTACGATTGGGACGCTCTCGGCAGGGACGACTATTCTTGGTGGCGCGATCGGCTCGCGCTCGCGGACCGATACTACGCGGCGTACCGCATAGACCACGTGCTCGGCTTTTTCCGGATCTGGGCAGCCTCGCGCCGCGACAAGTCGGCCGTGCTCGGCCGCTTCATCCCGTCGGTTCCGATAGAGCGGGCGGACTTGAACGGCCTCGGCTTCGACTCCGGCCGCATACGCTGGCTCTCCCGCCCCCACATCCCGAGCGGCGCGATCTACGAAGCCCTCATCGCCGCGGGAGCGGGTCAGGGCGAAGGCGGAGCGGACGCCACGGTGGCCGAAGCCGGCCGGGTCTTCGACCGCGCGCTCGACCGCATCGGCGATGAGGAGCTCTGGCTCTTCAAGGATTCGATCCGCGGGGAGCGGGACCTGGAAGAGCTCGGACTGCACCCCGCGGCCGTATCCTATCTCCAGAACGCTTGGAGGGACCGCGCGCTTCTGGAATTCGAGGAAGGCCGCTTCGTTCCGACCTGGACCTATTGGGATACGAAGTCCTTCCCCACCCTGGGCGATGATGAGCGGCGACGCTTCGAGGAACTCATATCGCGGCGCCGTCAGGAGTCGGAGCGCATCTGGGAAGACCAGGGTCGCCGCCTGCTCTCCATCCTGGTCGAATCGACTCACATGCTCGCCTGCGCGGAAGACCTAGGGGCGGTACCGGATTGCGTACCGCGCACTCTGGAGGACCTCGGCGTCCTCGGATTGCGGGTACTCCGCTGGGCGCGCCGATGGGGCGAACGCGGAGAGCCCTACATTCCCCTGAACGCCTACCCCGAGCTGAGCGTGTGCACGCCGGCGGTCCACGACAGCTCCACGGTCCGCGAGTGGTGGGAGCGGGAGGCCGACCGCGACGCCTTCAGATCGTTCGTCGGGAATCGGGCGATCCCCGACGCGTACGGAAGCGAGGCCGCCGCGGCCGTGCTCGGAGAAGTCGCGAAGGCGAGATCAAAAATCTGCATGTTCCAGATCCAAGATTTGCTCCACCTGTCGCCGGCATGGTATGCTGGGGACGCGGCTTCCGAGCGGGTCAACGTTCCCGGAACCGTCAACGATTTCAACTGGACGTACCGTCTGCCCGCGTCGATTCGGGAGCTCATCGCCGACGAGCGCCTGGTCGCCGCCATCGCCGCTTTGACCGCCGCGCGATCAGCCAAAAAGGAAGAACGATGAATCGATTCGCCGTACGTTTGGACGCGCTTCGCGATGGGCGCCGCGCCGTAGGAAATGACGCGGACCGCCGGACGGCCCTGATGGAATTCCATGTCTCCCGCGCGATCCGCGACGAGTACGGCTTCAGCGAGCCGCTCTTCGCCCTCCGCGGGAACGTGGTCTTCGCGGATTTCCACGCGGTCAGGGAATTCGCGCAGCGCCTCAACGCCAAGGTCAACCCGATCGTCCACCCCGAGCGCTTCGTAAAGGCGGGCAGGCTCAGCGCGATGGGCCTCATCGACGAGATCCTCCACTTCGTCGCGGCGCTTTTCCGCGAACGGGTGGCGGCCAACGCCTTCGATACGGCCCTCGCGAAACTGGAGCGCGACCTCGGCGCCCACAAGGTGGACGTCCTGCTCCGCGCCTTCGTAGACCGCTTCCCGCCGCTCTCCGTATACCGGGGCGAGCAATCCGTGGACGACTACCTCGCCGGTAACGACGGCGGAGAGCGGAACCGCGTCCTCGCCTTGGAGGAGCTCATGCTCCTCCGTCTCGCGAACGATAATCCGGCCTTCTCGCCCTTCAAGCGTCTTTTCGACGACGCGGAACTCCGGGCAGCTACGGTTTACGATGAGGCCTGCGCCGGCCTGGTCGCCCATTTCACCGCCTTGCCGCCTTTCGGCCCCCAGGACCAGAACCTGTGGGACATGCTCCGCAGTCCCGCGGTCGCCGAGCCGTACTCCCTGACCGGCCAACTGGAGTACATCCGCACGCATTGGGGGCTCGTGATTGGGAAATACCTCATCCGCCTCCTCACGAGCCTGGATGTGGTGAAGGAGGAGGAGAAGCCCGTCTTCTTCGGCCCCGGCCCGACGCGCACCTACGTCTACGACGAACTGGAGCACGAATACGAACGCTTCAGCCCCGACAAGGACTGGATGCCTCGCACCGTCCTCATCGCCAAGAGCACGCTCGTCTGGCTCTCGCAGTTGTCGCTGAAGTACGATAGACCCATCGATCGACTGGACCTCATCCCCGATGAGGAATTGGACGAACTCGCCCGTTGCGGCTTTACCGGACTCTGGCTCATCGGGCTATGGGAACGCTCGGCGGCGAGCCGCGAGATCAAGCGCCGCATGGGGAATCCCGAGGCCGCGGCGAGCGCGTACAGCCTCCACGACTACGATATCGCCGACGAGCTCGGCGGTTGGCAGGCCCTGGATAACCTCCGCGGCCGCTGCGCCTGGCGCGGCATCCGGCTCGGGTCGGACATGGTCCCCAACCATACGGGCATCGATTCGCGCTGGGTCATGGAGCACCCGGATCGCTTCCTCCAGCTCCGACAACCGCCCTTCCCCGGCTACTCCTTCAACGGCGGGAACCTTTCGCCCCGCGACGGCATCGGCATCTACCTGGAAGACCACTACTACGACCGTACCGACGCCGCGGTGGTGTTCAAACGAGTCGACTTCGCTTCCGGCGACACGCGGTACATCTACCACGGCAACGACGGCACCTCCATGCCATGGAACGATACGGCCCAGATCGATTTCCTCAATCCCGAAGCGCGGGAAGCCGTCATCGCCACCATCGTCGGCGTCTGCAAACAGTTCCCCATCGTCCGTTTCGACGCGGCGATGACTCTGGCCAAGAAGCACATCGCGCGCCTCTGGTACCCGGAACCCGGCCGCGGCGGCGACATCGCGAGCCGCGCCGAACACGCCCTCACCCGGGAAGAATTCGACGCGCGCATCCCGAACGAATTCTGGCGCGAGGTCGTGGACCGCTGCGCTGCGGAGACCCCGGACACGCTGCTGCTCGCCGAAGCGTTTTGGATGATGGAAGGCTACTTCGTGCGGACGCTCGGCATGCACCGCGTCTACAATTCCGCGTTCATGAACATGCTCAAGAACGAGGAGAACGCGAAGTACCGCGCAACGATCAAGAACACCATCGAATTCGATCCCGAGATCCTCAAGCGCTTCGTCAACTTCATGAACAACCCCGACGAGGAGACCGCCGTCGCCCAGTTCGGCAAGGGCGACAAGTATTTCGGCGTTTGCACCCTCATGGCGACGATGCCCGGCCTCCCCATGTTCGGGCACGGCCAGATCGAAGGTTTCGAAGAAAAATACGGGATGGAGTACCGGAGAGCCTACCGCGACGAGGTCGCCGACCAAGCCCTCGTGGATCGGCACGAGCGCGAGGTATTTCCCCTCCTCAAGAAGCGGCGCCTCTTCTCCGGCAGCGAAGATTTCGCGCTCTACGACCTCCACGCGAGCGACGGGTCCATCAACGAGAACGTGTTCGCCTATTCCAACCGCTGCGATGACGAGCGGGCGCTCGTCCTCTATAACAACTCCCTCCACCGCGCCGCCGGTTGGATCCGCTTGTCCGCGGCAGCCGCCATTAAGGGACCGGACGGCTCGCGGCAGACGGTGCGCAGATCCCTCACCGAGGCCCTCGGCTCCACGGGGCACGAAGGCCGCTTCACCCTTTTCCACGAGCAGCGGTCCGACCTCTGGTTCGTGCGATCCAGCCGCGAGCTCTCCGAGCGAGGGCTCTACGTCGCCCTGGAGGGCTACCAAGCCCAGGTCTTCCTGGACTTGCACGAGATCGAAGACGGCGATCATGGACGCTGGCGGCGGCTCTGCGAAGAACTCGGTGGCCGCGGCGTGACGGACCTGCAGGCCGCGCTCCAGGACCTTTTCCTCCGCGACCTGTACGGCGCCTTCCAAGAACTGGCGAAACCGGCTTATTTCAACGAAGTGCGCGAATTCTTCGCACCGGCCTCCACCGTAAAAGGAAAGCCGAGACCGCCCAAGAGCGCGCCCTTCATCGAGTCCCTCCGCGAACCGGCGCTTCGTTTCATCCGCATCGCCGCGGAGTACCTGGACGGGGCCTCCGGCCGCTACGAATCCTTCGACCGGTCTCCCGACTACGTCGACCTTGAGGCCGAGACGATCTGGGAAGACTTCGCCCAGACGATCCAGCGGCTCGCGCGGCTCGCCGAGTACGCGGTCAAGCCTCCGGCGACCCTACCTCCCGCGGCGAAGGCCTTGGCGACTCGCACCGCGGAAGAGCTCGCGCTGAACCCGAACGCAGCCGCCTATCTGGCCGGCTACGGGGTGCTCGCGATCC
>JAEWSV010000587.1 GCA_023398155.1 Spirochaetota bacterium | reverse complement strand
CTCCGAAGGTCGGGGCGAAGCCCCGACGCTTCTCCGCTATCCCCCGGGCCTTGAGGGACTGAGCTGCGCGGGGACGGGGGTGCTTACGAACTATCCCAAAGGTTCGGGACACTAAAAAGGCTTGGTGGATGACGTTTTCTTGATTATTGTCAGGCTATGGACAACCACGGGGAAGGAAGGGCTAGGGGCGACCGGCTGGAGCGGGGGGTGCAGCGGTTCAGGGAGCGGGTGTACCGGGGGAACCGGCGGTTCTTTCAGGAGCTGGAGGAGGGGCAGCGGCCGCACACGCTGTTCATCACCTGTTCGGACTCGCGCGTGGATCCGACCCTGCTCACGGACTCGAGGCCGGGAGAACTCTTCATCGTCCGGAACATCGCGAACATCGTACCGCCGTACCGGCGTACGGAGGAATACGTGTCCACCACGGCGGCCATCGAGTACGCCTTGTTGGCGCTCAAGGTGTCGTCCATCGTGGTCTGCGGGCACTCCAACTGCGGGGGGTGCGCGGCCTTGCTGGGGGATCCCGAGACGCTCGCTGCCATGCCGCACACGGAGCGCTGGTTGGAGTTGGCGCGCGAAAGCGGCTTCCCGCCTCCCGGCATGGCGGCTTCGGAGCTGGAGCGGGAGAACGTCGTGCGCCAGGCCGACCGCTTGCTCGGCTACCCGACGGTGCGCGAGCGCCTTGCCGCCGGTTGCCTCGTCATCCACGCATGGCACTACGCGATCGGTCGAGGCGCCGTCCGCCGCTGGGAAGCGACGGACGGGGCGTTCCGGCCGCTTCCCGTCATCGCCACACGAACCACACGAAAGCGGCGGAAGCGATGGTCGTGAGGGCCGTGAAAGGAAGTCCTATCTTGAGCCAGTCGGAGAAAGAAGTCGGATAGCCCTGCTTCTTGAGCATGCCGACCGCCACCACGTTCGCGGAGGCCCCGAAGGGGGTGAGGTTCCCGCCCAGGCAGGAGCCGATGAGGAGGGCGAACATATAGAGCTCGGGTTTGAGGCCGAGTCCCGCGGTGAGCTGCGCGGCCACCGGCAGCATGATGATGATGTAGGGCACGTTGTCCACGAAGCCGGATATCACGGTAGAAACGCCCACGATGACGAGGAAACCGAGGAGGACGTTGTCGCCGATGAAAGCGCCGAGAAGCGCGGCGAAATCTTCCAGTAGGCCGACCGAGCTCAGGGCCCCGACGACGACGAAGATGCCGATGAGGAAAAGTATGGTGTCCCAGTCCAAGCCCTTGACCAGGCGCCAGGCGTCGGCGGCGCTCTCCTTCCTGACCAGTAGGTACCAGAGTAGTCCCGCGATGCCCAAGGCCATGACGATGCCTCCCGATAGGGCGGAAACGCCGGTGTGGAAGAAGGAGGCGATCGCGAGGCCGGCGATCATGAGTATGAGGAGAACGGTCGGCGTCCACGAGAGTATGGGTTCCCGGGCGATCTCGGCTTTGGCCGCGCCGGATTTGGCGAAGGCCCGGTAGAAGTAGAGGGCTCCGACGACCATGCCCGCCTGGACCGCGAAGAAGATGGAAAGGCGGCCCTGGTAGACGAAGAAATCGTTGAAGCCGTAGTTCGCGAAGCTCGCGAAGATCATGGACGGAGGATCGCCGACTAGGGTCGCCGTCCCCTGGAGGTTGGCCATGACCGCCAGCCCCACCATGAAATAGGTAGGCGCCATGTTGAGCTTCTTGGAGAGGGCGAAAGCGATGGGAGCCATGACGAGGACCGTGGCTACGTTCTCCACGAAGGCCGAGATGAGGCCCGTCATGACGAGGATGGCGACGATGCCGAAGGTGGTGCTCGGCGACCGGTCCACGATCTCGTCCGCTATGCGCGAAGGCACGCGCGAATAGATGAACAGCTCGGCGATGACGAGGCTGCCCACGTAGATCATAAGTACGTTCCAGTTTACGAGCTGGAAGAGGGCTTCCTTGACGCCTACCACTCCCGCCGCGACGAGGACGGCGGCGGCTATGAGGGTCGTCCAGGCTTTTCGATGGGGCCACGCGACTACGGCCGCGTACATGAGGACGGCGAGGGCCAGCACGAACCACTTCATGAGCGAACTCCTTGGGCGGATGGGCTGGTGCACAAAAGACCCTCCGCGTAAAACGTAACCCCCAGCGCGCCTGCCGATACTTCGGCGGATATGCGCTGTCGGGCGTCTTGCGCGAAAGGTCTTGTATCCCCGGTGGCCCGGAGCCGCGGAACCAGGCGCGCGAAGCGTGCCGGTTGTTGATTGCCGCGCGAGTAACTACTCCCCTCTCGATGGAGGAAAGATAGAGAAGACCATGACTCGATGTCAAGGACGGCCGGCCGGCCTCCGGCGTTTCCCTAAGCTTCGGGACGCTGACCAACTTTTTCGTTGCGCATACGGCATTCCGCCTGTACCTTAGGGGAAGGAGAAAATATGGCCGCCACGCAGTCCATTCCACACGGGGCGAGAAACCTGGGCATCGCGGTGGATATCGGCACCACCACCGTCGCCGGCTACCTCGTGGATATCGGTTCCGCATCCCCGGAAGGGGCCGTCGTCGCCTCGGCCGCCCTTCTTAACGGGCAGCGGATCTTCGGCGCGGACGAGCTGGCCCGGATCGAATACGCGAAACGCACCGACCGCGGAGTCGAGGAGCTGGCTCGATTGGCGAGAGCGGATGTCCAGACTCTCGCCGACGGACTGCTTTTAAGGGCGGGGGAGGGAAGGGATGCGCTCGCGGCCCTGGCCGTGGTCGGCAGCGCGACGATGCTCCGCCTGTTCCTGGGCCGCCGGCCGCTCGGCAATCCGCCTGGAGAAACCGGTTTCGCGGGAGCGGCCTCCGATGTCGACCTTCATCTTCCTCACTGCACGCTCGACGCGCCTCCCCCCGCT
>JAEWSV010000535.1 GCA_023398155.1 Spirochaetota bacterium | reverse complement strand
AACGGCGCCTTCTGTACCGCATTCCTGATTTCGTCGATCATGATTAAATCGGCAGCAGCAGGCAGGCCGAATCCGTCATCCGCGTGGTCGTCACGCGAAGATATAGAGTGCTTGCTGCTCTTATAGTTCTTGGAGGAATTCTGCTCTGCTCTGCTCTGCTCTGCTCCGTCATTTTCGTCAGCCGACGTTTGCGATTCGTCGGCTGACGTTTGTGGTTCGTCGTCCAACTGTCGCCCGATTTTTCCTTTTCGTCGATTTTGAGCCTCGATTCGCACGGACATGGCTCTCTTCAAATCGTCCTGGGTTTGCTCTGTCCAGACGATTCCAGACTCTCTTTTTAGGAGCATTATTTCGTATTCTTTTTCCGAAAGAACACGGAGGAATTCCTCAAGTTCCTTGAGGCTGAGGTCAAGTGCCTTCGCGACTTCGGCCTGTTTATCTTTACGATTGAGGTCGAGGCGGCAGCTATCGGAGAGCCCTATTTTGCAGTTGAGCGCCCAGAACTTCGCCTCCATTGCCCAGCCCCTTTCGCCACCGTAGTAGGCTCGAAGGAGGAGGAACTTCCCGTTGTCGTATGCGGCGGTTTCGTGCGTGAAAAAGGCGATGTTGTTCTTCATGATCGCTCCATGGTCCGTTCCTCCAGAAAAGCAAAAGCCGCAAGCGAGTCTATTCTGCCGCGTGGTTATCGATCAGAACGGGATATCGTCCTTGAATCCTTCGTCGTGTCCAGGCTCCCCGAAACCGTCGTCGCGGTAGTTGCTCGCGGTCGCGGCTGGTGCGGAGTTTCCCGCCGGAGCCGCGCCCTGCGCCCGGTCCTGCCCGCCTCCGAGAAGCTGTACGTTGATGGCCATGATCTCGACCTTGCTCCGGTTCTGGCCGTCCTGTTCCCACCGGTCTTGACGGAGTTCGCCCTCAACCGCGACCTGCTTCCCCTTCACCAGGTATTGGTTGATGGCCTCGCCGGATCGGCCCCAGAGGACGACGTCGAAGAAGTTGGCCTCCTCGATGTAGGCGTCGCCCTGCTTTCGGCGGCGGTTTACGGCGAGGGCGAACTTGCACACGGCCTGACCGCCCGCGGTGTACTTCAGTTCAGCGTCTCGGGTGAGGCGTCCAATAAGGATTACGTGGTTGACGTCGGCCATGGGTTACTCCTTCCGGTGGACGAGTGATTCCGATGGTGTCGGTATCTGCCCCACGATCGCCGATTCCGGGACGTACACCGGTGGCTTCCTCGGCATATCGCCCGGCCTCTGAGCAGTGAAGACCCAAAGTCCGGATACGAAGTGAACGGGGTCTGAATAGGCGACCGGCCTCCCGGCCTCGAATACCACACGTCCCAAGGTATCGAGCGAGTCCACGGAGTCAACGGCTACGTACCGGTATTCCCTTGGTATTTTCCCGAAGTCGATGTAGCCGGAAACCTTTCGGACAGACTTTGAATTCATTCGCGAGAGCATTGTTTTTCGTAGGGATCGCATGTCCTTTATCCTCCATCTGTGATTCTAGTCGAACAACCCCGGCCCTTCAGGGTTCTGGGCCACGGTAGCGCACGGCGCCTCCGGCTTCATCATCACCTTCACGGCCTTGGTAGCCAACGTGAATCCGTCCTCGTCCTCCGTGCGCTCGATGGCGGCCTTCACCGCAGACGGCGGCGGCTTCCACTTGACTGGCCCGACGACGTACCCTCCACCATGATCGCGGTTCAGCTTCGCGCACTCGGCGAAGGCGGCTTCGGTGGTCATCGCGGGGCTTGCTTGCTCGCTCGTGGTGGCGTCGAAGACGGCGTGGGTGAGGGCTGTCATTCCTTAGCCTCGATGAATGTCGTCTTTTCCCACCCCTGTACGCGCTCCGGCTGGGCCTCTCGGCCACATTCCGGACATTGCAGAGTCTCCGCGTGGTGGAGAAGGTAATCGGCGCCGCAGACTGCGCACTTCGGGTTTCGGCGGTCAAGCTCTCCGTATGGTACCATCCCCTACTCCTTCCGCTTGGCGAGGCGGTCGCGGGCGTTGTCTTCAATGCGAGCCCATGACTCTTCGGATATCTCGATTCCGAGTTCGGATTGCGCCTCTTCCAAGACGGAATAAGCGAACTCCCGCATACTATCCCGCTCGATCGTTTCGCTCTCCGTGGCCCATCTCCTGGAAGCGAGCGGGCATTCTCCGCAGTCGGATTTGGTTGATCCTGGTCCGTTGCTGTCGCATTCCTGGCACTCCACGGGCTCGCTCTCCGTGGGTGCGGCGAGGATCAATTGATACAACTCGCCTGAACTGCCCACAAACCTATTGTCATCCGTTAAGTTTTTTTCAATCCAATCCTTAGATAGTTCCGCCGCCTCCCGTCTCGCCTGTCGCGAGGCTTCTTCGATTGCGCGTAGGGCTATCTCGCGGGCATCCGCAGCCCTGGTCGCAGGGTTGTTTTTGAGCGCGGGTCCGTCGAGCCACTTGTCCACCGAGAGCATAACTGCGTCGAGTTCGTCCATGCGGAACTCGGAAAGCTCTTCGGCCTTGATCTTATCGAGTTCCTTTCTCGCGGCTTCGGCGCGGATGCGGGCGATCTCCGGTATCAGTTCGCCAATGATGCACTCGGCGTTTTTACCGCCGATGTCCTCGGCTTTTTTGCCGGCAAGCACGAGCCTGTAGGCCACGTCGCCAAAGGCGTTGGTCATCAGTATTCGAGCTATAATTAGCGCGTCTTCCCTGTCCTTCTCCGTCGTCATGCCTGCGCCGGCCGCCTCATCCTTGAGCCGCTTATTCTCCTCCCGGAGCCCGTCGACCTCGCCAGTGTTCTGCTCTTTCACGCTCTCCTCCTTCCCGCGAAGCTCTCGCGGATCATGTCGCGGTACCCGCACTCGTCGCTCGGGCACTCCCACCCCAGAAGCCGCCCCTTCACCTCTGGCGGGTCCTCGCGGTGCCTGGCGTGGATCTCCTGGAGTTGCGCGCCGCACTTCGGGCAGCGATCGCGGGGGTCGGTTGTCGCATGGAGGACGCGCTCCATGGCTGCGGCCGCGGGGCTCACGCCGCTACCTCATCAGCCTTCCGGCCTTCCAGCTCCCATACGTCGATGGTCTGGCCTACCATGGCCTGGAGCTCCGTGCTGTGGGTGATAAGCAGCGTCTGGTGGCGCCCGCTCTCCTTGTGCGCGGCCTCGAGCATGCGTAGGTACGCCATCCTGGCCTCGGGGTCGAGGGCGCCATCGGTCTCGTCCTGCATCACGGTCAAGAATTGGACGCCGGTATTCTGCGCACGGATAGCCGCGAACGCGTCGTAGATGGCGCGCTTGATCCATACGCCCTCGCCTCCGCTCAGGGTCCCGATCTCCTGCTCGGTGAATGTCTCGCTGTCGAGGACGTAGATCTCGAACGTCTCCACCTGCTTCGTCTTCCCGCCCTTCCCCGCGATTCGCGTGGTTCGGAATTCAACGCTATAGCGGGGGCTTTGGACCACAAGGAGCCGGTTCGCGACCGCGGCGATGCTCGGCGCCAGGGCGTCGAGTTCGAGGGCCTGGATACCGTCCGGGCCCGTGGCGCGCTCCAGGAGCCGCCAGTCCGCGAGCTCGTCGCCCTTGGTACCGCGCTCATCCTCTGCGGCCGCGCGGGCCTGCAGGCGTTTCTCGGCGTCGGCGAGAGCACGGCGCGCGGCGTCGGCGCTCGCCCGGGCCGCGGCCGCGGCGCTGGTGGCGGCGGTGTATTCAGCGCGCGCATGTTCAAGCTCCGCGTCCTTGTCCGCGAGGTTCTGCTTCTCCGCGAGGTCGTTGAGACTGACCGTCAGCGTATTGTGCTCGGCGACGAGTGCCCGCGAGCGCTCCTCTTTTTCTGCCTTCGCCTTGGCCTCGGCTTCGATGCGTACCGCGGCCTCATCGGCCTTGCGCACGATCTCCCGGGCAGCGGCGAGGTCAGAGAACGCGAGTTCGCGATCGAGTTCGCCGAGGCGCTTGGCCTTCGGGAACGGTGCCGGAGCCGGTGCCGCGGGGGTAACGATCTTGGAGAGCGCGAGGTCCGCGTTGATCTCTTCGGATTGCGCCGCGTTGACGACGTCGGCGAGGGCTGCGATCTCGGCTTCCAGCTTCGCGCGCTCTTCCTGCAGGTGCTTCCGCTTTTCCTCGGGAAGAAGCTGCGCGCACGTCGGGCAATGATCCTGGATCGGCGCCGCGAGCTTCGCCCGCGCTACCGCCGCCGCCTGGTCCGCCGCCGCTTTCCGCCGGCGGGCATCATCCAGCGCCGCCTGAGCCGCCCGGCGGCGGCCGTCGATCTCGCTGACGACGCGCTGGTGCTCGGTGAGCGCTTTCGCGTTGGCTTCGTCGATCTTAGCCTTCTCGGCCCTGAGTACGTCACGCTCAGCCGTGAGGGCCTCGATGCGCTGGATCTCGGTCGCGGCTTCGACGCGGCCCGCGGTGGCGTCTCGAAAGCCGGCGATCGCTGACTCTGCAGCCGCTACCTCCTCCGCGAGACGAGCGATCTCGCGCTCGATGTCGGCGCGGCGGGCCTGCCTTCGCTCCACTTCAGCAACGCGAAGCACGATGGCCTCGCGCTCGGCCTTGAGCGTCTGACCACGTGCCTGGATCTCCTGGGCCGCGGCGGCGTGGTCCCGCTCCGCCTGCTCCTGGGCCGAGATCTCACTCCGCGCGCTCGCCTCGGCCTCGACGGCGTCGGCGGCGGCATCGATGACAGCGTTGATACGGAGGAGCTCGGAATCGATCGCGTCCGCCCTCCCCTTCGCTTCCAGCCGGTAGGCGTCGAGGTAGTCGATGCCGGAGAGTTCGGCAAACATCTCCTTGCGCTGTCCCTTCGTCGTTTCCGCGAGGTCGGGGGCGGAGGTCGTCGGGCGCTGGGTCTGGAACGCTGTGCGTAGGAACATGGCCTGAGAGCCGAAGATGGCGTTCACGGCCTCAATGTAGGGGTCCTGGCGGCCGTTGATGCCTTCGACGGGCTCGAAACCGGCGCCGGTGTCGCGGTAGAGGAAGCACTCGATACCGCCCGAGGCGATGTCGGCGCGGACGTTGATGAGCGCGCGATACCGGTAGCCGGTGCGGTCGTCGGTGAAGTAGAGATCGCGGAAGCTGTCCCTGAGCCTGAAGTGGTCCTTGAGCGCTCCCGTCCGCGTCAGCATTTGCGGCCACGGCTGCAAGTTCTCGATGATTGTGGACTTGCCTGCGCCGTTCGAGCCAATGATGGCGATGACGCCGGCCCCGTACTCGTCGAGGTTGAGATCGATCTCGTCCTTGCGCTGATTCTTGTATATGCCGATGGCCCCGCGGAGAATGAGGCGGTTGATCCGGATATGGGCGCCGGCTCCGGTTGCGCCGCGGGCCTGGGCCTCGTGTTCGAGCTCACGCGCCTTCTGCGCCACGCGCTCCGTGATCTCCACGCCGGAGTTATCTCCCCAAACCCGGAGCTTGCCCTCCAGGGCCTTCTTCTCCGCGATGTCGCCGGCGCGCACGGTCTCCATCGGAATCGGCTTGATCGTCACCCGTGAGCCCGGGAGCGCGCCGTGTCCGATAAGGCGCGCGGTGAGTTCGTCGGTATCAATACCATCCGCCTCTTCCTTGGTCGCCGTGATCTCGACCCACACCAGGCCCTGGGCCGTGAGCGGGATCTGGTCCGCGGGCTTCGCCGCGATCTTGGTCCGCGGGGGATGCGGGAAGTCAAGGCGGGAGAGGTCGGCGTAAAACTGACCAGGGTCGGAACCGAACAGATCCCCGGGATCGCTTCCGCGCGTGATATCCACGACGTTCGCGCCCGGCACATACCCCTGCTCGTTCCAGTCCCCGGTGTAGAGTTTTCCGGAATAATGCGCCGGCAGGTCGCCGATCTGCTGCGGAAGGTGGATGTCTCCGAGGGCGTAGTAGTCGGCGCCGACGTAGGCGAGCTGGTCCCGCGTGACCGCGATTCCGGAGCCAGCGGTGTAGCCGGTACTGGACTTTGCGCCAACGACCTGGCCGTGATACAACAGGAGACAGGGAAGATCGGGGTGCTCTTTTCTCTTTCCGCCAAGTCCGAGGAAAAGCGCTCCCATAGCCGCGCGTACGGATTCGTCCGACGCGTCCTTCCCCGTGGCTCCTCCGTCGGCGAGGAGCCACTTTTTATTGGGTTCGGGGACGCCGAGGAGAAGCATCTCCGCGCCGTGGCCTCGCTCAGTCGTGATCCGTCCGTGATCGAGAAAGTACGCGATCCCTGGCCTGAGAACAGTAATCGGGGATTTCGCCTTGATCCGCTCGAATACGTCCAGGCTACCTTGGGCATCGTGCGAAGGAGTCCCTTCGATCATCGCCACGGGCGCGCAATTGGCCAGGCTCTCAATAAGGGCAACGAACGCATCGAACATCGATCCGGCGGTATTCTGAACCGGCCCGTCCCAAGTATCGCCGGCGACCACTATGAGGTCGAACGGCGAGCGGTAGTGCTCCGCGATCACTGCATCAATCGACGCCTTGATCTCGGTATAGAACTCCTTGCGGAAGTGAAGATCCGCGAGATGCGCTGTTCTCAAGATGCCCTCCCGACCATCGCCATTACGATGGTCTTGTTTTTCCTACGGTCGACGATGACGAGCGCGTGACTCGGCTCACCTCTGAGCCTGGCCCTCGCGCTCGCCATGATTTCCGAAATCGCCGCATCAACCGCGGCCGCGGGGGCGTTCTCCGCGAGGTTACGCCCAGAGCGGACCCGAAGCATACTCACGACGCGACCTTCACTTTGAGCCCGCGGCCCTCACGGAGAAGGGCGACGTACTGCTCCAGGGTTTCCGTCTTCTCCTCCGTATTTGCCAGGAGCGCGCGGACGGTGTTCGCCGCGGCATCGTTGAGCTTGTCGTTGTTGAGGTAGTTCTTGAGCGTCGCGACGAGGCCCTTCCGCTTCTCGTCCTCGGGGGGAGGCTTCGATGCTGCGAGAGGAAGGTCTCCGAAGCCGTCGTCGGCGGCGCGTTCGAGTTCGGCATCGGAAGCCGCCTGCGCAGCGAGGTCGGCCGGGGACGAACCCGAGGGGCTTGTATGCTGGTCATCGGCGGGGCGCATGGCGGGCTCTCCGTCGGGGTCTTCTCCGAATCCTCCAGAGGAGTCGGTGACTTCCTGCGCCGGCGCCGGCTGTCCCGCCTGCCTCCCGTAGAGTAGGCCCGCGACACCGGTAGCGGCCGCGATCGCCATCATTCGGCCTTCCTTCGTGCCGAGGATGAAATCGGTATTCTGGACGATACGGGAGAAGACGAGGGGCTTCGCTACCTCTTCCCGGGTGAAGGAAACAGGCAAGCCCGTGAGCTGCCTTATCACGCCAAGCCTTGCCCCTGTCGATGCCCGCTGCCTGGCGAACGTCGAGTATTCGAGTGCCTCGCGGCTCTTGGCGCCCTTGCCTTCTTTGACGGCTCGAAGCATGGGATCGAACTCGTATTCGGAGACGGTGGAATTCCTCCAGCTTCCATCTGGAAGGCGCATACGACCCTGAGCGTATCCGATGAAAACCGTTCGCCTGGGAAGGTCGAACTCGGGCATCTCCTCCCTTATTTCGGGGGCTACTCGGCATTTCTCGGCGATGAAATCAATTCCTGCCGCCTCGCTTATACGGTCGGTAACGGAACGATTCGGCATGAACTTGCCCTTCATGTCGTGGAACTCGTCCGGTCTGGCCTTGATCTCGGTTACCTCTGCTTTGTAGAGTTCCGGGCACTCCAGGTTCTGCGGGGCGAAGATCAAAGCGCCGCCGTCGCGGGCTTTCTTTATCAAGCTGATAGCGTTTTCCATGAGATCCCTCCTTCTCGGTTTCGCCCTGCTATGGGCCTCGGCGCCGAAGCGCTCATCAGGCGGCGAGCATCACGCCGCGACCG
>JAEWSV010000523.1 GCA_023398155.1 Spirochaetota bacterium | reverse complement strand
TTGTAATATATCTCAACGATCGATAAAGTAAAGCTAATTTGACAAAAAGTAAAGAAAGGATTACATCGCCATCCACTCAGACGGCCCGGGAGGGCCGAGGACGGCTCAGTACTTGATGCGGGCGTGGAGGAGGGTTATGAGCTTCACCACGATCATGAGCGCCAGGATGATGAGTAGGTAGGGATCGAGTTCGTGGCGGATATCCTGGATGACGATGACGACCGAAATGGAGACCACCCCCACGAGGTACCCCATCCGATTCGCGCGGTACAGGTGAAGGCTCTCTCGTTCGTCCCGGGCTTTTTCCCGATAGATGACGCCGGAATACAAGGAAAAGGCCGAGGCGAACAGGACGAGCAGGAGCATCTGGGTAGCCGTCGGCATGAACCAATGGAAGGGGTCGAGCTTGAGGAACAGGACGACCAGCAGGCCGACGGCAAGGAGTAGCTCATTCAGGTTTTTCATAGAAGAGGTCCTCCACGGTACATTCCAGGATCCTCGCCAAGCGCAGGGCGAGCAGGACGGAGGGCGTATAGTTACCTTTCTCGATCGCGATGATGGTCTGCCGGGTGACGCCGACTCCCTTGGCCAGATCTTCCTGGGTCCTGTCGGCGAGGAGGCGGCGTTGTCTGACCTTGTTCATCACGTTCGTGTCCATATCCGCGGAGTGTACGACGCGGCGGTCGGCATTTCAACCGCGCGGCGCCTTATCGGCCTTCGGCCTCGGCGGCGTATCGCTTCACGAGTTCCGGAGGCTCTTCGCCGTCCGGGACGAAGAGCAGCGAAGCCGAATTCATGCAGTAGCGCAGACCGGTTCCCCGCGGAAAGCTCGCGGAACGCGCGGGCCCGTCGTCGAAGACGTGCCCCAGATGGCTCCCGGAACTGGAGTCGAGGACTTCCACCCGTTCCATCCCGAGCGACCGGTCGATGACCAAGACAATCGCGTCCGGGGACACCGGTTCGCTGAAACTCGGCCAGCCCGTGCCCGATTCGAACTTGGCCTCGGACCTGAAGAGGGGCTGCCCGGTGGCCGCTGAATAGAAGGTGCCGGTCCGGTGCTCGTTGAGCAACTCTCCGGAGCCGGGGTATTCCGTAGCCGCCTTCCTGAGGACGGAAAAGGCGAAGGGCGAAAGTCGCGCCTTCCATTCCTTCTCCGACTTGGCGATCGGGAACGCCACGGCATCCGCCGACTTCACGACCGGAAGTCCGCGCCAGGTATCCTGCATCGAATCGCCTCCTTTACCCGCGAGCAGACGCGGATAGGTCCGTTCCAGGGCCTCCACCTTCGGCTTGTCGTGCACGACGATGTAGGGGTAGTCCGGATTAAGCCGCATGAAGTCTTGATGGTAGTCCTCGGCGGGATAGAAGGCTTCAAGCGGCTTCAGCTGCGTTACCACCGGCGATCGGTAGACCTTGGCCTGGTCCAGGCTGCTGATGTAGGCAGCGGCGACCGCGCGCTGATCCTCGTCCGCGTAGAAGACGGCGGAGCGGTACTGGGGCCCGTGGTCCGGCCCCTGGTAGTTGAGCTGGGTCGGGTCGTGGGCGATATGGAAGAAGACCCGGAGCAGGGTCCCGTACGAAATAACCGAGGGATCGTAGACGATGCGTACCGATTCGGCGTGTCCCGTCTCCCCCGTTCCCACGAGCTCGTACGTCGCGGACTCGGCCTCTCCGCCCGAGTATCCTGACACGACGTCCCGCACGCCCTCGAGACGCTCGAAGACGCCCTCCACTCCCCAAAAACAACCGCCCGCCAAGACCGCGGTCTTGAGTCCCGAGCCGGCCCCGCTGGGCTCCGCGGGCGGATCGGGGAACGCGGCCGCCGGGCCCGCCCGGTCGGCGGAGGTGCAGGAAACCGCCAAGAATAATCCGAAAGCGACCGCCATTCCCGCCGGATGCGGCGCCCGGAAAAACGTATCCACCCTCATCGTGTGCCTCCGCTCATAAGGTATCCATACGGAGGTGTAAAATCAACTTGACATTACTATTTTTGTAATATTTTGACCGCCTCTTCCGTTGTCGAACCCCCGCGGGCCGGAGCCGGATCGCTCGCGGCTGCCCGCGTCCCTCTGCGTCCCTCTGCGTCCTTCTGCGGTCGCCTGCGTCCGACCTCTCCGCTGGGCGCGGTCCGCGGATCAGAGATACGGCGTCAGGAGCCGGGCGAGGCCGTCGCGGAGTCGGATCGGCAGGCTGAGGCCGCGCAACTCGCGGGAAGCGAGCGGCCGCCCGAGGCCGATGCGCCGGCCGGCCATGTCGTCGAGCCGACCCGCTAGCTCAGTGTCGTAGCACTCCAGGTTGTACTCGAAGTTAAGGCGGAGACTGCGGGGGTCCCAGTTCGTGGAACCGATGAGGGACCAGAGGCGATCGACGACGAAGATCTTGGCGTGGTCGAAGGGCGGCGGCGAGAGGTAGACGCGGCAGCCGCAGTCGATGAATTCCCCGAGCTGGGGACGCATGGCCCAATCCATCACGAAGATGTTGCTCTTCTCGGGGAGGACGATATCCACCGCGACGCCACGGAGGGAAGCCATCTTGATGGCCGCCGACAGGGCCTCATCTGGCAGGAAGTAGGGAGTCACGATGCGGACGGAAGTCCGCGCTGCGGCGAGGGCGCCGAGCAGGACGCTTAACATGTTATCGATGTCGGTGTCGGGCCCGTCCGGGATACCGCGGGAGAGGACCTTCCCCTTCGCTTCGGCGGACACCGCCCAAGCCGGGCCGGAGAGGCGTTCTCCCGTGGCGAAGGACCAATCGATGGCGAAGGTCCGCCAGAGGTCGGCGAGGATAGGCCCTTCCACGCGGAAGTGGAGGCAGCGTATCGGGTACGCGGGAGATGCGGAGAGGAGGTGGCCGGCGCGGATGTTCATGCCGCCGGTGAACCCGATCTCCCCGTCCACGATGAGGATCTTGCGGTGGTTGCGGAGGTTCGCGTAGCGGAAGAGCCGGGGTACGCGCGTCGGGAGGAAGTAGGCGGCCTTCACGCCGAGCCGCCTGAGACTATCGACGGTGCGTTTGCGGCTGTAGCGAGCGCCCAGCGCGTCGACGAGGACGCGGACCTCCACGCCCCGTTCCTTCGCCGCGACCAAGGCGTCTATGAACGCGCTGCCGGCCGCGTCGTCGTCGAAGATGTAGGAAGAGAGCGCGACCGAACGTCCGGCTCCCGCGATGGCGGCGAGCATGGCGGGATAGGCCTCGTCGCCATCCGCGAGGGGCTCGATCAGGTTCCCCGCCG
>JAEWSV010000495.1 GCA_023398155.1 Spirochaetota bacterium | reverse complement strand
TGATGATGAGGTCGACCGCGATGGTGTGGTTCGGGCAATCGTGCTGAAGGGTGAAATCATCCTTCCCCTTGGCCTTATGGGTGATGAACGAGTCGCCCTGGGTGACACGCTCCACGATGCCGACCGCGAGGACTTCCTTCGCGTTCCAGTCATAGACTTGGTACTTGGCGGACGAGGAACCGCAGTTGAGCGTGAGGATGATCATGGTAAGAACCTCCGGAGATATATAGGAAGAAATGCTATTGCCTTCGATTTTGGCACATAGATGGCGTCAGAGCAAGTCTATTCGTCCCGAGCCTTTGATCTTGTCCACTATCGACCGCATCCCTTGGCTCTCGCCGCGCTTACACACGAGCACCGCGGGCGGTCCGCCGTCGGCGCCCGAGCGCACGACCACTATGAGGTCCTCTACTCCGCAGAGGGCGACCGGCAGATCCGAATCCACGAAGCATCCCGTGGAGGCTGCGGCGAAGACGGGCTGCCTGTCTACCGTCCCGCTTCGTTCCGCCTCTCGTCCCACGAGGTTCGCGTACTCGTCCCAGCTGCCGATATCGAGCCAGTCGAAGGAGCCGACGACAACCGACGCCCGGCGGCATTTCTCCGCGATCGCGTAATCGATGGAAACGCTCCGAGCCGCCGCGTAGGCCTCGGCGAGGCCCTCCCAGGCGGTAATGACGGGCACGCCGTCCCGTTTCTCCGTCGCTTGGGGAGACGGGGCGGCGAGGGCGTCGAAGGGCGCGACCACGTCGCCGGCGTTCGCCCGGAATTCGTCCAGGACGAAATCCACGTCGAAGCCGAACATACCGGAATTCCAGAAGAAGCGTCCCGTGGAAAGGAAGCGCTCCGCCGTCTCCCTATCGGGCTTCTCGCGGAAGGAAGCCACGGCGAAGCTCCGCTCCGGCGCGGAAGCCGAATCCGCGCTCTCCGCGGCTTCGATATAGCCGTAGCCCGTCTCCGGCCCCCGCGGGCGGATGCCGAAGACTACGAGCCGCTCGCGGGCCGCCAGTCCGTCGGCCGCCTCGGCGTCGGAAAGGAAGGCGTCGAGGGGGGAGATGAGGTGATCGCTCGTGAGCATAAGGGCCCTTCTGCCGGTTCCGTGGACCAGGCGGAGGTACTTAGCGGCGCAGGCGAGGGCGGGAGCGGTGTTGCGCGCGCTCGGTTCGGCGATTACGACGACGCGGCTCTTCCGCTCTTGGTCGAGGGTAGCGCAGGCGCGGATCACGTGGCCGACGTGGGCTGGGCCCACGACGATGACGACGCGGCCCGTCCCGCCGTTACCGATCACGGCGAACGCGCGGTTCAAGGCCGCCCCGAAAAACGAGGAGGCATCGCCGATGGAAAGGAATTGCTTGGGGGTTTTGGTATTGCTGGCCGGCCAGAGGCGGGTCCCCGAACCTCCCGCCATGATTATGACGTCGGTGAACATTTTTTCATTATAGAGGTACACGGGGGCCCGGGACAAGCGTAAAGGCCGGACCGGACGCCCCGGGCTTCCCCGATAAGGCCGACGCGCCTGATCAGGGCGCGCCGTGCCCGGTCAGGGCGCGCCGTGCCCGGTCAGGGCGCGCCGCGTCGCCGTCCGTTCAGGGCGGGGAGGTACGAGAGCGAGAATACGAGGAGGCCCGCCCATACCAGCGCGAAGGCCGTAAGGCGGCTCGCGGGGAACGCCTCGCCGAAGAGGAAGACGCCCGCCGCGAGCTGCAGGGTCGGCGAGATGTACTGCACGAAGCCCAAGAGCGAAAGCGGGAGGAGCTTCGCGCCGTTCGCGAACCAAAGGAGAGGCAGGGCGGTAACCACGCCCGAGGCCGCCAGGATCGCGGTCCTGCTTGGAGGACCCTGGAAGGCCCCTTCCCCGCCGACGTGCCGGAACGCGAGGTAGGCGAGGGCGAGGGGCGCTATGATGAGCGTCTCGGCGCCGAGCGCTTCCAGCGAATCGATGCCGGCCGCCTTCTTGGCGAAGCCGTAGAAGCCGAAGGTGAAGGCCAAGGTCAGCGCGATCCAGGGGACGCCGCCCGTCCTGATGGTGAGGAGGATGACGCCGGCGGCGGCTAAACCGAAGGCTACCCATTGGAGTCTCTTGAGGCGTTCGCGGAAAAACGCCAGGCCGAGAGCCACGTTCACGAGCGGGTTGATGTAGTACCCGAGGGAGGCGTCCACCGTGTGGCCGGAGTTCACCGCCCAGATGTAGAGCCCCCAGTTCACCGAGATGAAGGCCGCCGATACGAGAAGGGAACGGCGCGCGCGGCGATCGGCGAGGAGCCTCGGCCAGGCGGGCTTCCCGCGGAAGGCGAGGACGATCCAGACGAGGATCAACGAGAAGACGACGCGGCACGCGAGTATCTGCACGGCGTCCACGTCCGCGAGGAGTTTCCAGTAGAGGGGGAGGAGTCCCCAGGACGTGTAGGCGGCGGCCGCGTAAGCGAAGCCTTTCCCGGAGGAGCTTTGGTTTTCTCGCATTCGGCCACTGTAGCGTGCGGCGACGCTATTGCGCTAGACTGTCCGGACCATATATGGGAGGCACAAGTGACCGCCACGGATAGGGAATGGTTCGAGGAAGAAGAATTCTGGGAACGATTCGCGCCGATCATGTTCGATTCGACGCGTTGGGCCGAGGTCCCCGCGGTGGCCGACGGCATCGAGCGGCTCACGGGCATCGCGCCTCTACGAGAGGAGGCATCCGGGAGCCCGAACCGACTCCTGGACCTGTGCTGCGGGACCGGCCGCGTCGCCGTGGAGCTCGCCGGGCGCGGGTACGCGACTACCGGGGTAGACATCACGTCCTCCTATCTCCGGGCGGCTCAGGAGAGCTGCGACGACGAGGGGGTCAGGATCGAGTTAGTGCGCGAGGACGCGCGCCGCTTCGTCCGTCCCGCTTCCTTCGACCTCGCCGTGAACCTCTACTTTTCATTCGGATACTTTGACGATCCCGCCGATGACGCCCTCCTCGCGCGGAACGTCCGCGCCTCGCTCGCGAGCGGCGGCGCCTTCATCATCGAGACGGTGGGCAAGGAAATCGCCGCGCGGGACTTCATGGAGGGCGAGTGGTTCGACCGCGAGGGCTACACGGTCCTGACCGAGTATACGCCCGTGGATTCCTGGGCCGCCCTCCGCAATCGTTGGATCCTTATCAGGGGGGCCGAGCGGATGGAGCGTTCCTTCGACCAACGCCTCTACGCGGCGACGGAGCTGCGCCACCTGCTCCTGGAGGCGGGTTTTTCTTCGGTCGAAGTCTACGGCGACTGGGACGGATCCCCGTACGATCAAGCCGCCCGGGTCCTCATCGCGGTCGCGCGGGCGTAAAGAGGCGTCGTCCGAAGGAAGACGCCCGGCGTCGTCCGAAGGAAGACGCCCGGCGCCGTTCCGGAGAACGGCGCCCGACGCGCCGGGCGGGCCGCTGGCCTGATGCCGAGCGGCGCCCCCGGCATCCGCCTCACTTGATCAGGATGAACTCTACACGGCGGTTTTTCCACCAATCGTCGCGGGCTTCCCACTGTACGACCGGCCGCGTGCCGCCCATGCCGATGGCCGAGAGCCGGTCGGCGTTCACCCCGTTGCGCACGAGCTCGCCGAGGACTGCCTTGGCCCGCGCCTCGCTCAGGGGCTGGAGTTCGTTCTTTTCCTCGGCCGCGGTCCGCGTTACGGGGTTCGCGTGCCCCTCGACCTTGACCTGATAGTCCTTGAACTTATTGAGTATTTCGGCGATGCGCTTCAGTACCCGGATATTGTTGTCCACGATGTCCTGCGGCAACCCGATGAAGTCGGCTTGGTTCTCCCGGAAAATGATCGAGGGAACCTTGATCTTGAGGATGTCCCCTTCACGGATGACGAGGACATCGACCCCGATCGCAGCCTGGATCTCCGCGGCGTTCCCGAGCGCGTCTTTGGCCCGGAAGGTCGCCTTGTAGTCAGTGGCCGCCTGGACGAGTTCGCCCTTGGCCGACCTGCCGTCCCAGACGATGCGGCTCGACGGCGAGCCCTTCCCCTCGAACCGGTTGAAGACCTGGAAGGGCGGCTGCGGTTCCACGATTTCCAGGCTCCATGCGTCGATGGCCGATGCGTCTTGGGCCGAGAGGGCGATGGCGAGTTCGTCTTCCACCCCGTCGTTGTCCGGGCTGAACCAGCGCGGCGAGGACTCCAGCTTGAGGGCCGGCGCCGTGACGTCCACGAGGAAGGGCCCGGCCGAGGCGGTCACGAGGTCTCCCTTACGGTAGGCGACGGTGAGCCGAGCGGAGCGCTTGCCTTCCGTCACGGATCCCGATTCGTCGCGGCCGTTCCAGACGAATTCGGCCGGCGGCGCCTTTTCCGCGGCCGCGGCGTCTACGGGCGCGAAGGTCCGCTGGACTGTTCCGGCTTCGTCCAGGACTTCGAGCTTCCACGTTTCGATGCCGTCCTTGAGCGTCACGACCGTCCCGAAGCGCACCTCGTCGGCGACGCCGTCGCCGTTCGGGGAAAGCGCTTGGCTGGAGGCCGTCAGGAAGGCGCGGCCGGCCCGAGCGTCCAGGACGATGCCGTCGAGGACGCGCTCGGTCCGGTTGCCCGCCTCGTCGGTGGACTTGACCCGGAAGCGGTAGGCTCCGTCCGCGGCGAGGTTGCCCGCCGTGTCGATGCCCTTCCATACGACCTCCGGCGCCGAGCCGGTCCAGACCCAGGTCGAGATGGCGGCGTTGGCCTTATCGATGATGGTCGCTTCCCATTCGTCGTCGCCTGTGGTTCGGACGGCGAAGGGCAACTCGTCCTTGCGGCCGTCGGCGTTCGGGGAGAAGAGCGCGTAGGGGACCGAGAGTTCCACCGCGGGCGCGACGGTGTCCACGATGAAGCGGGGAGAAGCCGCCGTGGGTTCGTTACCCATGGCGTACCTGACCACGGCGCGGGCCGCGTAGACGCCGTCGTTCAAGCGAGCGCCCTTCCCGTCGGCGCCGTTCCACGCGATGGACTTCGGCAGCGAGCCGGTGCCTTGGAAGCCGCGGACCGCGGTTCCCGTCGCGTCCACGATCTCCACCGCCCAGGAGGCGATGCCTTCGGTGACTTTGGCCTGCGGGGTGAGGGTCAGGACGTCCTTGACGCCGTCCCCGTTGGGAGAGAAGGTCAGGAGGTCCGCGGTGAGGAGCAGCGGTGTGTCGGCCGTGCTGAGCGCGAAGCGCGTAGGCTGCGAGGCGCCGGTATTTCCGGCCCGGTCCGTGGCGACGAGGCGGTACGAGTAGTCGCCGTCGGGAGCCAGGCGGCCCGAGTCGTCGCGGCCGTCCCAGCGGAGGCTCGCGGAGGGAACGCCCGCGAACCGGAAATTCTTGACCACGAGGGCGGCGTCGACGCTGCTCAGTTCGCCCTTCCAGGCCGTTTCGTTCGAGGCTTCCTGGGTGAGGGCCATTTCGTCCAGCTTACCGTCGCCGTTCGGCGAGAAGACTCCGTATTCCGCGCGGACCGCGGCCGCGGGGGGCGTGAGGTCCACGGTGAAGGCGGGGGAGAGGTTCGTCGATACGAAGCCGTTGCGGTAGGTCACGGTGAGCTGGGCGCGGTAGCTCCCTTCCGCGAGGGTCGCGCCCGCGTCGTTCTTACCGTCGAAGGCCAGGCGCGCCGGGGCGGCCGGGCCCCCGGCGATGGTCCGGCGGACCGCGCCCGCCTTGTCCTGGACCGCGATCGTCCAGGAGACGATGCCTTCCTTGACGGGGACGCCGGGGCTCAGGCCGAGTGCATCCTTCACTCCGTCGCCGTTCGGCGAGAAGTATGCGTCTTCGATGAGGAGGCTCACCGTGGGCCGTTCGGTGTTGACGATGAGGTTACCGAGAGAGGCCGCAGCGGAATTGAGGGCGCGGTCGGTCGCGGCGATCTCGTAGCGATAGACCCCGTCGGCCACCACCTTTCCCGCGTCGTCTTTCCCGTCCCAGGAGAAGGGCGCGGGCGCCCCCGCGGCGACGTCGTATGTACGTATTTTGGCGCCGGACGCGTCCACGATGGATGCTGCCCAGCGGTCTTCGGCGGAACCCGACTGGTCGATGGGGATCGTATCCTTGTTTCCGTCCCCGTCCGGGGAGAGGATGCGCAACGGATCGGCGGGCGGTTTCACCGCGACCGCGGGGGGCGTGTTGTCCACGAAGACTTCGTAGCTCGGCGAAGCGGCCCGGTTGCCGTTATCGTCCGCCGCGGCCAGCGAGAAGGAATAGCGACCGTCCGCGGCGACGGCTCCGGTATCCATGGCCCCGTCCCACCGGAGCGTCGCGGGCACCTCCACGCCGGCCTTCACGTAGGCGAGCCGGTCGATGAATCCCTGGACGCCCTCGTTCTCGATGCGGCGCTCCTTGTTGCGGAGGGTGCGGACGACATTGCCCGCCTCGTCGCGGATCTCCAGGATCCACTCGGCCACGTAGCGTTGGTCGGTGATGGAGATGGGGAATTCGAGGGCGTCGACCTTCCCGTCGTTGTTCGGGGAGATCCAGGTCGGGCCGGCATAGTCCACGCGGATCGCGGGCGGCGTCTCGTCTTTGAGGCCGAGGGTCCAGACCGCGCCGGCTCCGAAGGCCCATATATCGTCGTACAGGGGTTTCGCCGCGAAGGTGGCGTCGAGTTCGCCCTCTTGCGGCAATTTACCCGGCGCGGCGTCCTTCTTGCCGGCGAGCTTGAGGTTGAGGGTCAGGCCTACGGAG
>JAEWSV010000450.1 GCA_023398155.1 Spirochaetota bacterium | reverse complement strand
CGATAAATCCGTCGCTTCCAAACACCTGTCCCAGCTCAAGGAGGCCGGCCTCATCGACGACGAGAAGCGCGGTACCCAGGTTGAGTACCGCCTTACAGCCCCCTGCGTGCTCGACCTCGCCGCCTGCGCGGAAGGGGCGGTGCTCATGAACAGGAAGCGGCGGCTCGGCGTAGAAGCTTGAGCGGCGCCCCGGCTCAACCTTGCCGCCATCATCATCAGGATGTCAACTTTCCGTAGATACCGCGGAGACGAGCGTTGAGGAGTTCCCTGATTCGGCCCTCGTCTTCAGCCATGGGCTTCACGGGTATCATGTCCATGAGGGACGCGAAGGTACGATCTTCGTTGCCGAAGAGTTCGGCGGCCCCCGCCGCCATACCCGCTATCGCCCGGCGCGCTTCGGTCTCGTCCAAAGCGAACTCCGTACCGAGTTTCTCCATCGCATCGAAGAGGGGCCACAGATAGGTCGGTCCCATAGCGCAGAGAACGGCATACGCCTCCATCGACGATTCTTCGACTTCAGGAATCCTGCCGAGCGTACCGAGTAGCGCGAGGAGGGCTCTCCGTTCCTCCGGACCGAGTCCGGAGGCGAACGCGATGGGATTGTAGCCCTCTCCTATCGCGGAAGGCGCGGAAGGGAGGAAGCGCGCGATCCCGGACCTTCCGAGCGCTGAAGCGAGAGCCGCGATCCGGACCTTCGGAGCCAGGGAGACGATGATCGAATCGGGCCGGATAGTTCCCGCGATCGCGGCGGCTCCCGCGGCCACGGCCTGAGGGTGCAGAGCCAGGAAAACGACATCCGCGTCCGTCGCCGCGGCGAAGTCGGCACCCGCGTCGCGGGCGCCGGGGATCGCGGCGGCGAGGCGCGCGGAGACTTCAGGATCGGCGTCCGAGAGCGTCACGGACAGGCGCTTCCCCGCCCGTTCGAAGCCTTCCAGCATGAAAGAAGCGACGCGCCCTGAGCCGATGAATCCGATCGAACCGATTTTCATATTGACCTCCTATACATACATGCGCATAACCGCATTTAATAACGCAATAAAAAAGGGCCGTTCAGCCTTTGCAACCGCACCATTCGGTCGGTCTACCATCCACCCGCGAGCCGAGGACTTTTTGCGCAGCCGCAACGTCTCCCGAGAAAACCTCCGAACTCGCGCAGGGAATCGATGAAGCCGCGGCCGCCAGGTGGCGCGCGAAATCGCTCGCCGCGCTGACGCCGTACTTGACGAGACGGCCGTCCCGCTCCTCGTTCACGAGTTCCGCCTTCCTGAGGATGCCGAGGGCCCTCGAGACCGCGTATTGCGGCTTACCGAGCACCGCTTCAAGCTCGCATACGCAAAGGCGCTCTCCGGTCCGGGCGAGCACGCGGAAGATCCGCAGCCTCGTCTCGTCGCCCAGCGCTTTCGCCTGTTCTACCTGATCGACCATATATGCATTGTTGCGCATATATGCGCATGCGTCAAGTCCATCACCAGGATAATCCGACCGCCTAGACTCCGAAGCGATCGGCCCCATGAGGCTGGGAGAGGGCGGCTATCCGTGCGCAGCGGTGTGCGCGGCCGCCATTATGCGGTCCCGCCCTTGACGCCGAATGCAGGAAAACGCGATCGCGTCGCGCGCGCTATCTTCACGAGGCTCAGCATCACGGGAACCTCGGTCAGGACGCCGACCACCGTGGCGAGCGCCGCGCCCGACGTGAGCCCGAAGAGGCTCACCGCCACCGCCACCGACAGCTCGAAGAAGTTCGAAGCGCCGATCATGCCCGCGGGGGCGGCGACCGCGTAGGGAACCTTCCAGAGCCGGGACCAACCGTAACCGAGGAAGAAGATGAAGTACGTTTGGATCACGAGCGGTACGGCGATGAGGAGGATGGCCAGGGGATTCGCGAGGATCGTCTCGCCCTGGAAGGCGAAGAGGATGACGAGGGTGAGGAGCAGCCCGGCTTCGGTGATGCCGTCGAACTTCTTGATGAACACGTTCTCGAACCAATCCAGACCGCGCCGCTTCACGAGGGCGGTCCGCGTGAGGTAGCCCGCGCCGAGCGGGATCACCACGAAGAGGGCAACGGAGAGGAGGAGCGTGTCCATCGGCACCGCGATATCACCGACGCCGAGGAGGAAGGCCACGATGGGGGCGAAGGCGACGAGGATGACGAGGTCATTCACCGCGACTTGGACCACCGTATAGCCCGGGTCCCCGTCGGAGAGGTAACTCCAGACGAAGACCATGGCCGTGCACGGCGCCGCCCCGAGGAGCACCGCTCCGGCGATATACTCGGTCGCCAAATCGTCCGGAATGAAGGGCTTGAAGATCACCTTGAGGAACAGCCAGGCGAAGAGATACATGGTGAACGGTTTCACGAGCCAGTTGACGACCAAGGTAATGATCAGGCCCTTCGGCCGTCTCCCCGCATTCACGATGCTCTTGAAGTCCACCTTGAGCATCATCGGGTAGATCATGAGCCAGATGAGGATCGCGACCGGCATGGAAACCTTGGCATACTCGAAGCGGGAGAGCGTTTCGGGAAAGGCCGGGAAAAAGACGCCGAGGGCGACTCCTAGAGCGATGCAGAGCGCCACCCACACCGAGAGGTACTTCGCGAAGAACCCGATATGCTTTTCGGCCACGATAGCCTCCATTAGGATATGTTGTTGGTAATTTGGCTAAATAGCGGAATATTTGTCAATATCGATCTTGACTCGAATTATCAAAAAAGGGAATTTAGGCCTACCATGATGCAGGAACAGGACAGGAACCTCGCGGAGAAACGCGCTTCCGTTATCAAGGCGCTCGCGCATCCGTCGCGCATATATATCGTCGCGCGACTTTCCTCGGGCGATGCCTCGGTCGGCGAGCTGGTGGACGACATCGGCTCCGACGTGTCCACGGTCTCCAAGCATCTCTCCATCCTGAAGCGGTCGGGGTTGCTGGCCGACCGGAAAGAAGGCAACCGCGTCCTCTACTCGCTCCGTTGCCCCTGCATCATGGAATTCATCCACTGCATCGACGATATCATCGTGGAGGACGCCGAACGGGGCCTGGCCTGCGTTCGGCCGACCATGAAGAAGACTCTCGCGGCCATGGAGGAGACGTGAACGCCAAAAAGAGAATCCTGTTCCTGTGCACCGGGAACTCGTGCCGCTCGCAGATGGCGGAGGGCTGGACCCGCGCCCTGAAAGGCGACATCTTCGAAGCTTATTCCGCGGGCATCGAAACCCACGGCCTCAACCCTGCCGCCGTCCGCGTCATGGCGGAGGCGGGAGTGGATATTTCCGGACATCGATCCAAGCACGTGCGCGAGCTCCTCGACGCCGGAATCGATTACGTCGTGACCGTCTGCGACTCAGCCGCGGAAGCCTGCCCCATCTTCCCCGGGAAGGCCAAGATCCTTCACCATTCCTTCCAGGACCCGCCCTCCCTCGCCAAGACGGCCAAGACGGAGGAAGAAGCGCTCGGCCACTACCGCCGAGTGCGCGATGAGATCAAGGCCTTCGTGGAGACGTTGCCGGAAAGCCTCGGAGCCTGATCCGTCCGCCCAGGGGCTTAGCCATCTCCCGGGCCGCCCGCTCCGGGCCTCTCCGGTCAAATCACTCGGAGGGGGCACGGAGGAGGGGAGGCTGGAGGGTCAGGCCTTCTTGGCCTTAGGCCAGAAGGCGATGATCAGGTAGAAGCCCCCCTGGCCGACGAAGACGAAGCTGATGCCGGCTCCCATGAGGAAGAGGGCCCTGCCGATGTCGGTGTAGTTCGAAAAGTCCATTACATCACCCCCAAGAGGACGGGCACGAGGGCGAGGACGATGCCGCCCGCCATGACCGAGCCGATCTGGCCGGAAACGTTGGCCCCGACGGCCTGCATGATGATGAAGGTGTTCGGATCCTCGGCGGTGGCCATCTTCTGGATGACGCGCGCGCTCATCGGGAAGGCGGAGATGCCGGCGGCGCCGACCATCGGGTTGATCTTTTGCTTGCGGAAGAGGTTGAGGAACTTGGCGAAGAGGACGCCGCCCGCCGTGTCGAACACGAAGGCGACGAGGCCCATGGCGAGGATCATGAGCGTCGTGGGATTCAAGAAGTCCTTGGCGTTCATCGAACCGCCGATCGTGATGCCGAGCAGCAGGGTGACGATGTTCGCCAGCTCGTTCTGGGCGGCCGCGGAAAGGCGATCCAGGACGCCGCATTCCTTGATGAGGTTGCCGAACATGAGCGAGCCGATGAGGGGCACGGACATGGGGGCGACGATGCCCGCGACCACCGAAACGATGATGGGGAAGGCGATGACGAGGGAATTCGGAATATCCTTCTCCACGGCCGTCATCTTGATCATGCGCTCTTTCTTGGTGGTGAGCGCCCTGATGACCGGCGGCTGGATGAGCGGCACGAGGGCCATGTAGGAGTAGGCGGCCACGGAGATGGGGCCGAGGTACTGCTTGGCGAAACGGGTCGCCACGAAGATGGACGTGGGACCGTCCGCCGCGCCGATGATGCCTATCGCGCTCGCGACCTCAAGCAGGCTGTTCGTGCCGGTGTCGATGATGCCGGGGAAGGCCGTTCCGATGGCCACTACAGCGAGCAGGGTGGCGAATATGCCGAACTGCGCCGCGACGCCGAAGAACATCATGACCGGATTCTTGAACATCGGCCGGAAATCGCACATGGCGCCGACGGCGACGAAGATCAAGACCGGGAAGAGTTCGTTCTGGATACCGCCCTCGAAGAGGACCTTAAGGAAGCCGGTGGCCCCCGCATGTTCCCATACGGTGCTCAGCGGAAGGTTCACCAGGATCGCTCCGAACCCGATCGGAAGGAGGAGCATCGGCTCGTATTCCTTCTTGACCGCGAGCCAGATGAGCACGCATCCGATGAACATCATCACCGCCGATTGCCACGTGAGCGATGTGAATCCGATAAAAAGTTCTTGCATAGTGGGCGGATGGTAGCATACGAACAGGTGCAGTACAATATCGAAATGATTTCTATAGGATGCCGCCGGCCGCGCCTTTCGGACCTTCTTCTCATACTCGTGCTCTCGTACGCTTCCTGCGCGGGCAATCCCGCGCCCGCGCAGCGGGCCCCCGCCGCACCGCCCGCAGCCGAAGCCGAGAGCGCGCCCGCGCCGGCCGCCGATGCGGCGACAATAGGCGCGCGCTTCATCCCCGCGGCCGCCGCTCGGCCGGAGGTCCCCACCGCAATCGGAGTCCTCGCTCCCGTTCTCGCCAGGCGGATGGCGAGCGGCGACGTCTCAATCCTCGCCGCCGCGTTCCGCGCCGCGTATATCGAGGCCATCTTCCGCGGACACCTCCTGGAAGGAGCCCTCGGCGGTGACCGCGTTACCGGCTGGCTCTTCGACGCGCCGGAAGCGTACGTCCAGAATTGGCGGAGCTCGACGCCGAGTCCTAATTCCTGGGGACTTCCCGCCCTCGTCCTCGCCGCGCGGCCCGTCGGCGGCGATAGGGCCTTCGTGGTACGCGGTGCGGTCCTCGACGCCTACGGCAGGGGAGAAGGCGTCGGAGGGGCGAACGGAGTGGCGGGGTACGGGGCTCCCCGATCCGACGAATTTCCTTACGAGGGAGGCATCGCCCAGCGATTCGAACGGGGCCTCATCGTCGTCGGCGCGGAAGGATCGCGCCGGTTCGATCCCCGCGGCGCTCCGTACGCGGCGGCCGCGCCGGACGGGAAGGTGGGCTCCCTCGGCGACTCACCGCCGCCGCGCCTTTCGGCTGAGGCCATTGCCGCAACGTTCCGATCCGCCTGGGTCTCCGCGGTCGATCGCGGCTTCCCGGCCGCGGAAGCGGACGGGCCGGTTCGCGTCCTGCCCTTGCCCGCGGTTGCCTCCGCCGACGCGCCATCTTCCGCGCCCTCGGTCGATGGTGAAGTTCCTGCAGAAGGGAGCAAAAAAGCCGCCCCGCTCGTGCCCGTCCGCTTGGAATCCGCCCTGGTGCAGACCTTCGGGAAATCCGGATGGGCCCTCGTGCTGCCCGTGGGGGCGGGGACCTCCGGGCGGGCCTGTATCCTCGCGCCGCCCTTCTTGGACCTCCTGCTCTCGGAAGGATCGTGGGAGGCGGGCTTCGGCGCCTACGGCGCGCCGCTCGCCGATCCCGGTCTCCGGGACGGGAAGGTCGCCCAACGGTTCTCTGCGGGGTGGATGGAGGCGGACTGAGGATCGGGGACTTATCGGAGGACGAAAAAGGCCGGGGACGCGAGCGCGTTCCCGGCCTTTTCATCGATACGATCGCTGAGTTTAGAAGATGTGGTAGACCGCGATGAGCGGGGCGAAGAGGCTCGCCACGAGGCTCATCACCGTGATGAGGGTGTTGAGCGAGGGGCCGGCCGTATCCTTGAAAGGATCGCCGACCGTGTCGCCGACGACCGCTGCCTTGTGGGCTTCGGAGCCGGGGCCGCCGCAGTTGCCCGCTTCCACGTATTTCTTGGCGTTGTCCCAGAGTCCGCCGGCGTTGGACATGAGGAGGGCGAACACGACGCCGGTGAAGATGGCGCCGCCGAGGAAGCCGCCGAGAGCGCCCGGTCCCAGGATGAAGCCGACAGCGAGCGGGCAGAGGACCGCGAGCGTGGCAGGCAGCGCCAGGGCGCGGAGGGCACCCTTGCTCGCGATGCCGACGCAGGCCGTGTAGTCCGGAAGCTCCGTGCCGGCCAGGATGCCGGGCTTCGCCTTGAACTGGCGGCGTATCTCCTCGATCATCGTGAACGCGTTCTTGGTGACCGCGAGCATGAGGAGGGCGCTGAAAAGGGCCGGGACGATGCAGCCGAGCAGGACGCCCGAAAGCACGAGCGGATCCTGGAGGTTCAGGATCAACTTACCGCCGGAGTACTTGGTAATGGCTTCCGTATACGCGGCGAACATGGCGAGTACCGTCAGGGTCGCGGCGCTGATGGAGAAGCCCTTGGTGATGGCCTTCGCGGTGTTGCCCGCGGAGTCCAGGACGTCGGCGCGGTCGACCACTTCGTGCGGCATGTCCGACATCTCGGCGATGCCCTTGGCGTTGTCGACGATGGGGCCGTAGGCGTCGTTGGAGACGACGAT
>JAEWSV010000400.1 GCA_023398155.1 Spirochaetota bacterium | reverse complement strand
ATCGTCTACAAGGGCATGCTCATGTCCACGCAGCTGCGGCCGTACTTCACGGAACTCGCTGACGAGCGACTTACGACCGCGGTGGCCCTCGTACACTCGCGCTTCAGCACGAACACCTTCCCGAACTGGCCGCTGGCCCAGCCGTTCCGCATCGTGGCCCACAACGGCGAGATCAACACCGTGACGGGCAACCGGTACTGGATGGCGGCGCGGGAAGCCCTGTTCGCGCATCCCGATTTCGGCGACGCCTTCGCCGAGATCCTCCCCACGGTGGAACCCGGCAAGAGCGACTCGGCGAGCTTCGACAACGTCCTCGAACTGCTCGTGATGGCGGGGCGGACCCTGCCGCACGCGCTCATGATGATGATACCGGAATCCTGGAACGAAAAAAATCCGATTCCGGAAGAACTCAAGAGCTTCTACGCCTACCATTCCTGCCTCATGGAACCCTGGGACGGACCGGCCTCCATGGTATTCTGCGACGGCCGTTACGTGGGCGGCACGCTGGACCGCAACGGCCTCCGGCCCTCCCGGTATACCGTCACCAAGGACGACCTCATCGTCATGGCGTCCGAGACGGGCGTCCAGGATTTCAAGAGCGAGGAGGTGGCCTACAAGGGCCGGCTCATGCCGGGCAAGCTCCTCGTCGTGGACATGGAGGAGGGGCGCATCATCCCCGACTCCGAGGTGAAGGAAGCGGTCTGCCGCGCTCAGCCCTACGCCGAGTGGGTCAGGCGGAACATGGTCGGTTTGGATGCCCTTCCGGAGGTCCCCCCGGCCGCGATTCCCGTCCAGCCATCCGGCGATACCGCCCTCTTCATGGAACGATCCTTCGGCTATACCCGCGAAGATCGGGATATCCTCCTCCTCACGATGGCCGAATCGGGCCAGGAACCCACGAGTTCCATGGGCACCGATACGCCCGTGGCGGTGTTCTCCGACAAGAGCCAGCGTCTCTACAACTATTTCAAGCAGGTCTTCGCCCAGGTGACGAACCCGCCCATCGACTCCATCCGCGAGGAACTCGTCATGACCCTGACGAGCTTCGTTGGGAGACAGGAGAATCTTCTCTCGGAATCCGCTTCGCACTGCCGCAGGCTCAAGGTGCTTTCCCCGATCCTGACGCCTGCCGAGTTCGAGAAAATCCGCCGTTGGGGCGACGCGGACTTCAGGACGACGACCTTGGACGCCACCTTCTATATCCGGAAGGGGACCGAAGCGAGCGAAGGCGGCTCGGCCTTGGAGGCCGCCGTCGACCGGCTCGTCGCCGAGGCCGTCAAGGCGGTGGACGACGGGGCGACCGTCATCGTCCTCTCCGACCGCGCCGCCTTGGACGCGGAGGCCGGACGCTGCGCGGTGCCCGCCCTCATGGCCATGGGCGCCGTACACCACGGCCTAATCCGCGCGGGGAAGCGCATGCACGCCTCCCTCGTGGCGGAAACGGCCGAACCCCGCGAGGTCATGCATTTCGCCCTCCTCTTCGGATACGGAGCGGATCTCGTGGTGCCCTACGGCGCCCTCGCGACCATAGCCGAGCTGTGCCGCGGAACGGACGCCGGCCGGACCGGCGACTACGCGCACGCGGAGAAGAATTACCTCAAGGCCCTGCAGAAGGCCTTGCTCAAGATCATCTCAAAAATGGGGACTTCCACGCTCCGGTCCTACCGCGGCGCTCAGATCTTCGAGGCGATCGGCCTCGGGCCGGCGGTCATCGACAAGTGCTTCAGGGGGACGGCGAGCCGCATCGACGGCGTCGGCTTCGCGGAGCTGGAGGCGGAGGCCGTGGAGCGCTACCGCGCGGCGCGGCGCGCGCGGGACGCCGCCCAGGTCGGATCGAATCTGCTCGCCGGCGACGGCCAGTACCGCTGGCGCAAATTCGGCGAGCAGCACGCCTGGAACCCGGAGACGATCTACTTGCTCCAATGGGCGACCCGCGAGGCGGACTACCTCAAGTTCAAGGAATTCACGGGCGCGGTGGACAAGCTCAACCGGCATCCCCACGTCATCCGCGGCCTCCTGGACTTCGCGGAAGCCGGCGCGGTTCCCGGCGCCCCGGGAGCGGCCATCCCCCTGGAGGAGGTCGAGAGCGTCGAGAGCATCATGCGCCGCTTCACGACGGGCGCCATGTCCTTCGGCTCCATCTCCAAAGAAGCCCACGAGACCATCGCCGTCGCGATGAATTCCATCAACGGAAGGTCCAATTCGGGCGAAGGCGGCGAGGAAGCCGAGCGCTTCGTCAGGCTGCCGGACGGGAGGTGGAAGCGGAGCGCCATCAAGCAGGTGGCCTCGGCGCGCTTCGGCGTGACGAGCGAATACTTGGCCAACGCGGCCGAGCTCCAGATCAAGATCGCGCAGGGCGCCAAGCCCGGCGAGGGCGGACAACTGCCCGGCCATAAGGTGGACGGCCTCATCGCCAAGACCCGGCACGCCACGCCCGGCGTCACCCTGATCAGCCCGCCGCCGCACCACGACATCTATTCCATCGAGGACCTGGCGGAGCTCATCTTCGACCTGAAGAACGCCAATCCCGAGGCCCGCATCAGCGTGAAGCTCGTCTCCGAGACGGGCGTCGGCACGGTAGCCGCGGGCGTGGCCAAGGCGCACGCGGACAACATCTCCATCTCCGGTTACGACGGCGGCACGGGGGCGAGTCCCCAGAGCTCCATCCGGCACGCGGGCCTGCCCTGGGAGATCGGCCTTGCCGAAACCCACCAGACCCTGGTGCGCAACGGCCTCCGCGGCCGCATCAAGCTCATGACGGACGGCCAGCTCAAGAGCGGCCGCGACATCGTCATCGCCGGCCTGCTCGGGGCGGAGGAGTTCGCCTTCGGAACCTCGACCCTCGTAGTCCTCGGCT
>JAEWSV010000314.1 GCA_023398155.1 Spirochaetota bacterium | reverse complement strand
GTCCAGCACGATACCCCGCTCGCAATCTCCGCTCACGACGTGCCTGCAGACGGCCACCGCGATATCCGGATAATCCGACCTCTCTCCGTGGCAGCCCACATCGACCACCCGGTACCCGATGGTCCTGAGGTAGACGGCGAGCGATTGCTTTTCTTTATACGCGCCGTGGTCCGAGCCTATCGCGACGCTGCGCACGAGGTCGCTCATCGCGGTGTCCCCCCGTCTTCGATATCCACCTTGTCGACGATGCCGCAGATCGCGGTCCGGATGGTCACGGCCGATTCGTCGCCGACCACGAGGCGCGACGAACCGCCCTCGTCCACGACGAGTACGAGGTCCCCGATCCCGGCCTGGACGCCGTCTACCGCGAGCACGCTCTTCCCCTTGACGTTTCCTTCCATGTCCACGCCCTTCACGAGCAGCAGCTTCTTGCCGAGGTAGTGCGGGTGCTTTTCGGTGGCCACCACGCTGGCCACGACGCGCGCCAAAGTCACTTCGAGCCCCCTTGCGGTCGCTCGCCGCCCGAATCCACGGAGTCCACGACGCCCAGGATGGCCGCGTCCAGCGGATTGAACCACCCGTTGGGATTCGCTTGGGCAGCGTCCTTGCCGAGCTCGAACATCACGAGATCACCCTCTCCCGCCCGCGCCGTATCGAAGGCCGCGATCTCATTGCCCTCTTCCTTCCCGCTCTCATCCACAGGCTGCACCAAGAGGAGCTTGAGTCCCTGAAAGCATTCAAGGCTCTGAGCGCAGACCACGCGGCCAATGACTCTACCTAACTTCATACGATCCTAAAGGAGTCCACCAGGGCGCAGCGGCGCTCGCGGGTGAAGGTCCTCGCCCGCGTAATGCCTTCGCCCGTCGGACTGGCTATCGTTAAGGAGGTAAAACCCGCCCCACCGTACCCAAGGCCTGCGTAGCACGGCCCGTTCTTTACGAAAACCGAACAATTCATCATCTGCGCCATCTTGGATAGATTCACCACATCGTGCGAGTGCATCATGGCCGAGTGGCGGAACCCATGCTCCACCTTCACGGCGAAATCGATCGCCTCGTCCACGTTCTTCATCCGTACGAAGGGCAGGACGGGCATGAGCTGCTCCGACCACACCATCGGATGGTCGGCGCCCACCTCCATGAGGAGGAGCCTCGTTCCCGCGGGGACCTCGATCCCCGCCGCCCGGGCGATGACCGCCGCGTCCTTGCCGACCATTTCCTTGTTCGGCGGCGTCGATCGGCCGCTCGGCGCGTCGCCGGACAGCGCGATCCGTGTGACCGCCGCGATCTGATCTCCCGTGAGCTCATAGGCCCCGTTGAGCCGCATCTCGGCTTTGAGGCGGTCGGCAATCGCCTCCACCGCCAGGACTTCCTTCTCGCAGACGCAGACCACGTTGTTGTCGAAGCTCGCTCCCGCTACGATGGCCTTCCCGGCCTTCGCGATATCGGCCGTCTCGTCCACCACACAGGGCGGATTTCCCGGCCCCGCGCAGATGGCCTTCTTGCCGCTCCCCATGGCGGCTTTGACCACGCCCGGTCCGCCGGTGACCACGAGGAGTCCGATACCCGGATGCTTCATCAAGTCGCCGGCGCTCTCTATGGTGGGAACGGCGACGGCGCACAAAAGGTTCTTCGGGCCGCCTGCTGCGACGACGGCGCGGTTCAACAATCCGATGAGTCGATTCGATATGCCCTTGGCGCCGGGATGCACGTTGAAGACGACCGAGTTACCGGCCGCGATCATACCGATCGAATTGCTCGTTATCGTCGCTATCGGGTTCGTGACCGGCGTTATCGCGCCGATGACTCCCCACGGAGCGCGCTCCACGAGGGTCAACCCGTGCTCGTCCGTATACGCGGATTGCTCTATATCCTCTACTCCCGGCGTCTTCGTCGCCGCCAGGTTGTCTTCGCTTGTTTGTCCCGGACATTGCCGAAGGTGGTCTCCGCGACCGCCTCCGCCGACAGCGACGCGTTTTCTGCCAGCACCGTCGTCCGGATGGCTTCAATGATCTTCCGCCTGCCGTCCAGGCTCAGGGCGATGAGCTCCCGCTGGGCCGACGCGGCGGCGGTCACCGCCTCATCGACCGTCGGGAACACCCCCGGAAACTCCGGCGCGGCGGCGGCGGGCCCCTCGCATTGGCCTTTCAATAAGGCCTGCATCTCGGCCGAACCCAGTATTTGCGCGACTATGCTTCGGATCTCAGCCGTGTCACCCATAGCCCCTACTCCCCTCGCTCCGCTTCGCGCCAGCAGTACTCGCCGCCTCTATCGATCTGGTCCACGATAGCCACGACCAACGCGTCCATGGGTTTATCGTCCGTCCGGGAAGTCCAGCGGCAACCCGATCCCTGCGCCAGGAGCACGAGCTGCCCCCGGTTCGCTTCGATCAGGTCGAGGGCCACCAGGTACTCGCCGCGGCCGCTCCCCCGGCTGTCGCAGTCTTCCACGAGGAGCCACTTCGCGCCTTCGATCTTGTCCGACCGCTGGGTGGCCACCACGGTGCCCCGTACCCTCGCGAGGTTCACGATTCGGCCGCCTTGTCGTATACGAGCGCTCCGCCCACCTCGATGTTGTCGACTATCGCGATGATCGTCGCGTCCGACGGCTTGCCCTTCGTCGCGTCGGTCAGGCGTGCGCTGGATCCGGTGACGTAGAAGACTATCTCGCCGGCGTTGGCGCCCACGCTGTCGATGCCCACGACGTAGTCGCCTTTGCTCTTCATCGTCGCGCCGTCGATCCTTTCCAGGAGGAGGAGCCTGAGCCCCTCCATCGACGGCGCCTTGTGGGTCGAAACGACCGTTCCCTTCACCCGAGCGAGCTGCATCGCCTTTTCCCCGGCCTCAGGCTACTTGGCCACGGCCGCGGGTTTTCGCCCTAAGGGCAACGCCGCGTCCACCGACTCGTGCGGACGGGGGATGACGTGGGTACTGACGATCTCGCCGACCTTCTCGGCGGCGCGGCTACCCGCCTCCACCGCCGCGCGGCACGCCGCGACGTCGCCGCGTACGATCGCGGTCACGAAACCGCCGCCGATCTTCTCGTAGCCCACGAGGTCCACTTTCGCCGCTTTCACCATCGCGTCCGAAGCCTCTACCATAGCAGCGAAGCCCCGGGTCTCGATCATGCCGAGGGCATCAAACTGGTTTTCCGCCATCGCTTCCTTCCTTTATCCTAGATTCTCTGAGCGTGGGCGGGGAGTTCCCTGCCGCCGATGCTCTCAAGGCGCGCCTCGACTACCTTGCGCGCCTCTATGACTTCGGCTTCCGCACCGGCGATGTACACCCGGCCGAAGGCGCCGAAACCGACCACCTCTATCACGTTGATCTTGGCGGTCTTCTCCGCCTCGTTCGCCGCGTAGTAGGCGTAACCCGCGGGCTCGACTTCCAGCACGTAGAGCGTATCCCCGCGCAGCACCATGTTGCCATGCCGCACCTTGTTGATGAGCTGGGCGTGATGGTCGCTCATGTTCTTGATGAGCTGGCTCGTGAGCACGCGGGGCTTGAGCCGGTCGTTCTCCGTCTTCTTGAGCTCGCGGAGGACGGCCTCGCCGGCCATCCGCGCATCGCCCTGGCTGTCGCTGTGGACTTCCAGGAGCCCGTAGGCGCGCTCCACGATCTGGAGTCCCGGCGTCACGTTCGTCGCCTTGAGCGCGACGTCGGTGAGGCGGTTGATCTCGATGCCGGGGGCGATCTCGACCACGCAACAGGCTTGGCCCGCTATGGGGTAATAACCCTTGCTGATGGTCGCGATGAAACTCGCGTTCTGGAGTTGCAAGGAGTCGATGAAGATGTACGATCGCAGGTCTACGGAAGCCATACCCTACTCCTTGCGTCCAAGAGGGAGCGCGGCGTCCACGCTCGCGTGCGGGCGCGGTATGACGTGGGTGCTGACGATCTCGCCGACCTTCTCCGCGGCACGGCTTCCCGCCTCCACCGCCGCGCGGCATGCCGCCACGTCGCCGCGTACGATCGCGGTCACGAACCCTCCGCCGATCGGCTCGAAGCCGATCAGCTCCACTTTCGCCGCCTTGACCATCGCGTCGGAGGCTTCCACCATCGCCGCGAAACCGCGCGTCTCGATCATCCCGAGCGCGTCGTGCTCAATGTCTGCCATGCGTGACCCTCGCTTCTTTTCTCTTTCTAGGGTTAGTGATAAACCCACTCATAACATTTGTCAAGACTTTTGTCACACTATTTTTTATCAAACAGAGTATGCAGGCTACATAAGACAAGATCCAAAATCATGCCGAATATCCCGGAGAAGAAACCCAAATCGGTTCCAAGGCCGCGATAGCTTTGAGATAAAGTGCGTACTTATGGGCATATATTTCCCTTTGGGCGGTATCCGGGACGTAGGTACGCACGACCCGGACCATTTTTTCCGCGGCGGTTTCTAAAGTGGGATACTGATTGACCGCTACGCCGGCACAGATCGCCGCACCCAGGGTTCCAAGCTCGGTTCCTGCGGTGATTTCGATCGGAAGCTGCAAAACGTCCGCGAACATCTGCACCAAGACGGCCGAGCGCGCGGCTCCGCCGGTCAGCCTGACTGCCATGGGCGGATCTCGGAGCGCCAGCAGTTTCTCGATATGGGCCTTATGAGCGAAGATCACGCCTTCGTATATCGCGCGCAGCATATGCGCGCGGCCATGCCGGCCTTTCAAGCCGAGGAAGCAGGCTTGCGCGTCATGACCCGTGTTCGTGCCGTAAAGGAAGGGAAGGAAGAGAACTCGCGAATCTTCCGGAACGACCTGGGCGACCCACTCATCGCAAAGCTCGTAGATGGAGCGCCCCTCTTTAGCCGCGAGAGTTTGCGCCTCTCCCAAGAGCTCCGTAACGAACCACTCCAGGTTGCTCGCAGAAGTGGGACTCCCTTCCACCACCAGCCAATAACCGGGGATGCAATAGAGCGAAGTCATAAAAATCGATTCCGAAACTATCGGCTGCGCGCTGATGTACTGATTGATGCTCCAGGTCCCCACGACCAGACACATTTTTTCCGCGGTAGTCATGCCCACGGCAAGAGCGCAGGCGTCGATGTCGAATAGCCCCCCCGCGACTGCGGTCCCCTCTCTCAGCCCGGTCTCCCGGGCCGCGGCCGCGGTTACATGGCCGCATATGTCCGCGGAACGCCTGAGCGGCGGCAATTTATCGACGTAATCCTCAAGGCCATATTCCCCTAAAAGCTCCCGATCGTAGGTCACGTCCCGGACATTCATCAGGCTCGTGCCCGACATATCCGTGATTTCTGCATAGGCTTCGCCCGTTAAGCGAAAGCGGAGAAAATCCTTACACATGAAGATCCAGCGGGCGCTTTGCGGAACTTCCGGCCGGCGGTCGCGG
>JAEWSV010000305.1 GCA_023398155.1 Spirochaetota bacterium | reverse complement strand
CGGCAGGGCTTTCCGCGGCGCGGGCGCCTCTTCCCGCGACCAATCCCGGTTCTTCGAGGCCCGCTCAGAAACCGTCGCCTCCATGGGTATCTTGCCGGCCGTTACATCCGAAGAAACCTTGAAGAAGCCTATCGTATCCCGCATTGCGTTGGACTGGGATGCGAGGTTCGCCGCCATAGCGGAAAGTTCCTCAGCGGCGGAAGCGTTCTGTTGGATGACCTGATCCAGCTGGAGGACAGCCGAATTCATCTGGGACGCACCCGATTCCTGTTCCCTACCCGAAGCGACGATCTCCTGCACGAGCTCGTTCGTTTTGCGGATGTCGGGGACGATTCGATCGATGATGCGGCCGGCCTCCTCAGCCACGGATACGCTCTTGGCCGAAAGATCGGTGATCTCGCCGGCCGATAGCTGGCTGCGCTCCGCGAGCTTGCGGACTTCGCTCGCCACCACCGCGAAGCCTTTACCGAATTCCCCCGCACGAGCCGCCTCGATGGCGGCGTTGAGCGCCAGGAGGTTGGTGTTGCGGGCGATCTCATCGATGATGGCGATCTTGCTGGATATTTCCTTCATCGCGTGGACGGTCTGGGCAACCGATTCGCCGCCCTTCGCGCCTTCCGCGGCCGCCGTGCCGGAAATGCGCCCCGTTTCCACCGCGTTGCCGGCGTTCTGCTGGATGTTGGATACCATCTGCTCCATAGACGAGGAAATTTCTTCCACGCTCGCCGCTTGCTCGGTGGCGCCCTGGCTGACCGCCTGGGCGGAAGAGGCGACCTGCCCCGCTTCCTCGTTGATGCTGTACGCGGCGCCGTCTATCGAACCGACGATCGCCGCGAGGCGCCTGTTCATGGAATCCAGGCTCCGCGCGAGCCTGCCGAGTTCGTCTCCGCGCGTGATCAGGTCGCCGGAAAGGCGTCCCGTAAGATCGCCCGACGCGATGCCGTCCGCGAAGGAAACCGCGGCCGCGAGCGCGCTCTTGATCCGGTTGGCGAGCAAAAAACCCACCACGAGGGCGAGGGCGACGGTGGAAAGGGAAATGAGCACGAGGATGATCACCGAGCGGACGAAGGCCGCGTTCGCTTCTACGGTCTCGGCCGCGGCTTTCTTGAGGGTCAGCTCTTCCAGTTGGTTGAGGTATTCGCGCGTCTTATCGAAGCCCTCGGCCGCTGCCCCGAAGGACAGTTCTATCGCGGCCATGCGGTCCTGCATCTCCATGGACGAGGCGAGGCGCACCACCTCGCGCGATGAGGTCTCCCACCGCGACCGCTCCGCGCGATACGCCTCGTACAGGGCCGTTTCCTCGGACCCGTCGGAGAGCGCGATGAAGGCCGCGCTACGATCCTTGGACTGTTGGGCGTTCTCGTCATAGGCGGCGAGCAGATCCTTAACCTTCGGATCATCGGCGCTCAGGGAAAGCAGGGAACGCTCGGCGACGAGGAGCTGTTGGAGATCGCGATCGGCCTGATCGAGGTTGTCGATGGAAGGGAGCTTCACATCATGCATATCCTTGAGGCGGCTCCGAAGGACCGTCATGTTGGTATAACCGGTGACGGCTATGCCCACCATGAACAGCACCATCGCGAGGTAACCCGCAATCAATTTTCCGCCGATGGAGACACCTCTCCGTTCCTGTTCCATACGTCCTCCAGTTCTTCAAGGCTCTGGCGATAAATATAGTTTATCGGGCCGAGGAATGCACTTTTAGGCGTTAGGGGGTATAGTGGCCCTCATGCGGGCACGGTCGATCCTCATCGGGAGCTTCATCTTCCTCGTCGCAGCGTTTTCCTTCGCCGTACCCGACCGGATCGAGGAGGACGAGGGAACCGGTTTGAGGATCGTGACCGATCCGTCCGGCGCCGATGTCTTCATAGACGGCATCCGCAAAGGCCGCACTCCCCTCCGCATCCTCGAGCTGCGTCCCGGCGCCCACAGCGTTCAGGTAAAGAAAGACGGCTACAGGCAGCGGCAGGAAATCATCCTCGTCAGGGAGACGGGCCGGCTGTCGATTTTCATGGAGCTGCGAGAACTGACGGGCAAGATCGACGTGACGGTCCGCCCGGCGATGGGGAGAGCGGAAGCCGCGGCCGCGCCCTTCGCTCCGGAGGTATTCATCGACGAAGCGCGTCGCGAATCCGGCGTCCTCACCGTGGCCGCGGGCATCCATACGGTGCGCGCGCGGTCCTTCGGCTGGCAGGACGCCGTACGCACCGTGCGCGTGGAAGCCGACGACGTCGTTCGCCTCGACCTCGAGCTCCGCCCCGCCGAATTCGCCGTTTCGGACTTCGGTTCCTCGCGGCGACGCTTCAATCCTTTGGACTCGGGACGGCTCGGCTCCACCGAATTCGCGTTCAAGGTGAGCGGACCGGGCGTCGGGCGGCTCACCGTCGCGGCGAAAACCGGGGAGGAAGTCTTCTCCCGCGAGCTCGGTCCCTTCGTCGCCTGGGACCAGGCGCTGACCTGGGACGGACGCGACGCCGCAGGAAGGCCGCTCCGCGACGGGGTTTACGACGTCGTCGTCCGCGCCGAATCGACGCCTCCCGAGGGAGCGCGGCCGGCCGTCGAGGTGAAACGGCTCACGATCGCCCTTGACTCATCGGTCGCGGTCCGCCCCGCGGCCGTCGCTTCGGGGGTGGCCGGCTCCCTGTTTACCCCCCAGGCACGCCTCTTGCCCCCGTCGTCGTTCCAGATCGAGGGAAGCCTCCTCTTCGGAGAATCCTACGTCGGAGCGGCTGAAGACGCGCCGCCCTTCGCCCTCGGCTTCCGCTTCGTTCCCGCCGAGGGCTGGGAGGCGGGGGCGGCGGCGAACCTCGTCGCTTCAACGAGCGCGGATTCGGTTTCCGCCTTCGCCGTTTCCGCCCGCCGCGCCCTGTTCCGGGCCGACGAGGAGCGCCCCTTCTCCGCCGCGCTGGCCCTTGGCTACGCGTGGATATCCCAAGACGGCGATTCCACGCCATTCGCGATCGATAAAGGAGTACGGATCGATTTCCCCGTGGAGATGGGCGAGGTCGGCGATCGGGGCTTCTTCTTCGGCCTCGCGCCCGGCCTCCTCTGGGACGACGGGGCGACCGTCGTCCTCGCCGCGGCGGCGGGCCGCCGCGCCTCCACGTACGTCGCGGTCCTATCCGGCCGGACGGCGAAGGATTTCGCGGAATCCGGCTCATGGCCGGTTTCCGTCGGCGCAGAATACCGCTTTTTTCCGCCTCCTTCGACCCTCGTGTACGGCTTAATCGCGGGCTTCCGCGCCGAAGAGGCAGGGAGGGGTTTCTTCGGAGGCGTCAGCCTCGGAATTCTATTCTAGGGAGTGATTCCAATGTACGGATCGATCAAGGACGATATCGCCGCGCGCCTCGCGGCGCTCCAAGCCGACGGGCTCCGCAAAACCGAACGAATCCTCACGACGAGACAGGGCGCCGCGGTGGCCGCGGGCGGGGATGAGGTCCTCAACTTCTGCGCGAACAACTATCTCGGACTCGCCGGGAGGCCGGAGCTCGTCAGCGCGGCAACCCGCGCCATGGAAGAATGGGGCTACGGACTCTCTTCCGTACGGTTCATCTGCGGCACCCAGGAGCCGCACAAGCTACTCGAGGCGGACTTGGCCCGCTTCCTCGGCACCGACGACGCCATCCTGTTCTCCTCCTGCTTCGACGCGAACGGCGGCGTCTTCGAGGCCCTCCTGGACGCCGATTGCGCCATCCTCACGGACGCCTTGAACCACGCGTCCATCATCGACGGCGTGCGGCTCTGCAAGGCGAAGCGCGCCATCTATGCCCACCTCGACATGGCGGACCTGGAGCAAAAACTGAAGGAGGCGGCGGGGGCGAAGTACCGGCTCATCGCGACGGACGGCGTCTTCTCCATGGACGGCGACATCGCCGACCTCGCCTCCGTCTGCGGCCTCGCCGAGAAGTACGACGCCCTCGTGCTCGTGGACGACAGCCACGCCACGGGCTTCCTCGGGCCGACCGGCCGGGGCTCCCACGAATTCCGCGGCGTCATGGGGCGCGTGGACCTCATCACTACGACCTTCGGTAAGGCCCTCGGCGGGGCGGCCGGCGGCTGCGTCGCCGGCAGGCGGGAACTCGTCGACTGGCTGCGCCAGAAGGCGCGCCCTTACCTCTTCAGCAATACCATCCCGCCGGCCATCGTCGGCGGCACGCGGGAAGCCCTCCGGCTGGCCTCGGCCTCCACCGAGCTCCGCGACCGCCTCGCGGAAAACGCCGCCCGCTTCCGCGCCGGCATGGAGGCCGCGGGGTTCCGCCTCCGGCCGGGCGAGCACCCCATCATTCCCGTGATGCTCGGAGACGCGAAGCTCGCTGTCCGCATGGCAGAGCGCCTCTTGGAGGAAGGCATCTACGTGGTGGCCTTCAGCTATCCGGTAGTGCCCATGGGGGCGGCGCGTATCCGCGTCCAGCTATCCGCGGCCCATACGGCTGAGATGATCGACCGATGCGTCGCGGCCTTCGCCGTGGTCGGCCGCGAACTGGGCGCGATCGGCTGAAAGCGGCGGAGGGATCATGACCATCGAGAGGCTCCGCGACTTCAGCCTCGCCCTGAGCGGCGCGTACCTGGACTTCCCCTTCGGCGGAACGACCATGACCGTCCGGGTGGGGCCCCCGGGGCGCGGAAGGATATTCGTCCTCGCCGACGTGGAGGGAAGGCCGCCCAAGGCGAACCTCAAATGCGAGCCGGACCTGGCCCGCGATCTCCGCGCCGCCTACCCCGCCGCGGTGATTGGCGGTTGGCACATGAACAAGGAACATTGGAACACGGTGACTGTTGACGGAGAGCTCGAAGACGAGCTCGTGGAACGTATGATCCTTCATTCCTACGAGAGGGTCGTCGCGGGCCTTCCGCGGAAGCATCGCCCCCTCGCCGCCGCGCCCACGGTTACGCGCGCCTGAGCGAACGGGGCGGCTTCCTTGACCTGGGACCGCGTCCATGCTATCCTAATTTTGGTCATATGACCAAAAAGTAACCTCACGAGGAACCCAGCAGTGCCACGTCCGGTCATGGATCGCCGCGTTTCAGCCCTCCCCGCCGCCACCGTCTTCAAGCCCGCGGGGCTTCCGGCCCGAGAGCTCGAACACCTCATCCTGACCCTGGATGAATTCGAGGCTCTCAGGCTCGCCGACTACGAAGGGCTCTATCAGGAGGCGGCGGCCCTGCGCATGGGCGTATCGAGGCAGACCTTCGGCCGCATCGTGGAATCGGCCCGCGGCAAGGTGGCCGACGCGCTCGTCAACGGCAAGGCTTTGCGGGTGGAAGGCGGCGCTGCCGTCGTGGGAATAAAGGAAGGAGAACGCATGAAAATCGCCGTACCGACCAAGGAAGGAAACGTGGACGCCCATTTCGGGCATTGCGGCTACTACTCGATCTACACGGTCGAGGGGCAGGCGATCGTCGCGGAGGAGACCATGGCTGCGAGCGCCGAATGCGGCTGCAAGAGCGGCATCGCCGGCGAACTCGCCCGGTCGGGAGTGCGCACGCTCGTCGCGGGCAACATCGGCGAGGGGGCGGTCCGCGTGCTCGGCTCCTTCGGCATCGCGGTGGTCCGCGGCGCGCAAGGCGGCGCCAAGGCCGCGGCCGAAGCCTTCCTCGCGGGGACGCTGACCGACACCGGAGCGAACTGCGCGGAACATGAGGCGGGACACGCTTCGGGCGGTTGCGGCCACCACGGGTGACCGATGCTCGCCCTTTCCTCCCTTCGCCTTGAGATCGCGGGAAAGACGATCATCGCCGACGCCTCAGCGACCTTCGCGCGGGGAGAGGCGACCCTGCTCGTAGGCGCGAACGGGGCGGGAAAGACGACGCTGCTCCGCGCCGTGGCAGGACGGCTGGAGATCGCGGGCGGCTCCGTCCTGGAGGCGGGAACGCCGCTCGACGTCCGTTCCGCGGCGTGGCGGAGGCGCCGGGTCCTCGTGGAAGCGGGCGGCGGTTTCCTGGACGATTTCTCCGCGGCCGAACAGCTCCGTCTCCGCGCGACGCTCCTCGGCTTGGAAGGGGAGGAAGGCGAGGCCCGGGCCGCCGCGCTCGAGGCGGCCTTCGGCTTCGGACCACACCGCGACCGCCGCGCCTCCGAGCTGTCGACGGGCTTCAAGCGGCGCCTTTCGCTCGCCCTCGCCTTCATGAGCGACGCGAGGTTCATGCTCCTCGACGAACCGCTCAACGGCTTGGATATCGAGGGGGCCGCGGCCTTCATCCGGCTGATCCGCTCGTTCGCGGCGGCGGGGGGTACCGCCGTCGTCGCGAGCCACATCATCGACCCCCTACTCCCCGTAGCCGACGGCGTCATGGAGATCCGGGACGGACGACTCGTCCGGTACGAATCGGTCGAGGCTTTCTCGCGGAGGGCAGCCGCGGGTAGCGACTTTTCAGGCCGCGATGCGCGGGATCTCCCATGGTTGGCCCGAGCGTAGCGGCCTGGAGCCGCGCTGCGGCGCGGCGTTTGGGGGAACGCTCGCTGCTCAGCGATTTCGGAAGCAGGCTCTATACCTTGCTCGTCGGCATATGCGTCATCCGCGCGGCGATTTCGACCTATTTCGCCCTCACCTTCTCCCTTCCCGCTTCGGTCCGCGGAGAACTCGCGGTCTTACAGCTCGGCGTTTCGGGCGCGACGTTTTCCGCCCTCGCGGGCTTGCAGGCGGCGCGGTACGCCCGCCGGATGGACGCCCTCCTCTTCACGGAGACGCCGGGCTTCCCCCGCTTCCGTAGGCTCCTCGGGCGGCGCTTCCTATTCGAGCGTCCCTTCGTCCTCGCCGGAGGCACCTGCGTGGCAGCCCTCGGAGCGATCGCCTGCCTCATCGACGGCCGAGGAACCACCGTCCTCAGCTTCTTCGCCGCTGCGACTGTTACGCTCGCCCTGACCTTCTCGATCTACCG
>JAEWSV010000337.1 GCA_023398155.1 Spirochaetota bacterium | reverse complement strand
GTCCGGCGAAGGTCGGGCTCATCCCCCTCGATTCGATGAGCATGGAAGCGGTCCAGATGCCGACTGTGAATTCGCAGGCGGCGTAGAGGGCGTACATGCCGATCTGGAGCCAAGGCTCCGGATGTTTCATCCCGTGGATGCGGCCCGCGCCTTCGACTGACGCCGCGCCCTCGGCGGTCGCCGCGCCCTCGGCGGTCGCCGCGCTGCCCGCGGCCGGCGCGTTCCCGCGCTTCGTCACCCAGAGGCCGAGGCTCAGGAGGAAGAGGAGGGCGAGGACGGCTTGGACGGCCGAAAGCGCGCGGTACCCCATCCTCCAGGTCGCCCCGGAAGTCACTACGGCCGTCATGACGATGGGCCCGATCGTGGCGCCGATGCCCCAGGAGGCGTGGAGCCAGTTCATGTGCCGCGACGCGTAGTTCGCCGCGACGTAGCCGTTGAGGGACGAATCGACCCCGCCCTGGCCGAAGCCGAGGGGGAGGGCCGCGACGAGCACCCAGGCGTAGGAGGGCGCGAAGGAGTAACCCAGCAAGCCGGTCGCGGTGAGGATGCCGCTCGCGAGCACGACCCTTCCCGTGCCGAAGCGCCGGTTCACGGGACCCGAAAGGACGCTGGAGACGGCCGAACAGGTCGTCAGGATGATGGCGATGTAGCCGGCGGCCTCCAGCGGCATGCCGAGGCTCGTCCGCATGGTCGGCCAGGCGACGCCGAGGATCGAATCGGGTAGGCCTAGGCTAATGAAGGCGAGATAGATAATGGAAAGCAGCAGATAGGGATGCATCCTTAACTCCTTGTTTCCGTCAATCGAAAGGCGGGGAAAAGGGCCTCGGCCGCGAGGCCGCAGAGTCCGGCGAGATAGTGGGGACGGCTGTCCCGGACGAAGACGAGGTCGGGCCGTACCGCGGCATCCGTCTCCGCGGCGAAGCGGATGGAGAGGGCGTCCGAAAGGTCGAAGCGGAAGTCCGTCCCGCCGACGACGATGAGGGCGGGGTTCATCACGCAGTTGACCGAAGCGAGGGCCGCGGCGATGGCTGCCGCGTACGCTTCCTGGTCGGGGGAGGCGGCGAGCGCCTGGTCCAGGGTGACGCCGGGCCGGACGGGCATGCAGCCGAGCTCTCCCGCGAAACCCGACGCGCCGCGCAGGATGCGGCCCGCCTCGATGAGGCCCGACCCGGTGCAGGGGCCTTCGTTGAAGTGGACGTAGATGAGGCTGTGGAGCTTCCGGTCCCCCGTCTCGGCCGCGCGCGCGAAGCCGAGAGCGGTGGCGTTCATGTCGTTCTCCACGAGGGGCCGCAGGCCCGTCCGCGTTTCCAGGTGGCGGACCAGATCCGCCTCGCCCCATTTCCCGCGGAAATTTCCCGTGATGATCGCTCCGTCCAGGACCGCGCCGGGCACCCCTACGGCCAGGGCCTCCTGGCCGCGCCCGTAGGCGCCGGTCCCGTTCGCGCCGCTCTGCGGCGGAGAGCCGAACCCATTCTCCCTGATCGCGGCGAGGAGGGCTATCGCGTCCTCCACGGGGTCGTTCCGTACGACGCGGGTCCCCTCGCCGATGACGGTCCCGAGCGCGTTGCAGACTGCCCAGTCAAGCCGATCCAGCTCGATGGCGAGCGCGTATCCCCTGCCGGCGTCCGCGTCCAGCTCATAGACGGCCGCCTTGCGCCCGCCGCTCGAATCCTTGAATCCGGCCAGCCGGATCTCCCGCCGCGCTTCCATCTGGGAGAGCGTCTGGCCCACCGTCGTCTGGCTCAAGCCGGTATCCCAGGCGATGTCCGCCTTGGTGGCCCTGCCCCGGAGGCGCAGGCCCTCGCGGATGAGGGCTTCGTTCACCTGTTTCATGCGCTGCGGCCTTCCCGCGAGCATGGGTGTCTCCTTTTAATGGTAAACTTACAAAAGATACTTTAATAAGTATCCGTAAAAAGTAGATTCGTCAAGGAAGTTCCGTCAAAACCCGTTTGGTTTTGACGGAACTTTCCGCAGTTTTGTTGTCCTTCTTTGAAAGCGTTACTCAAGAGGGGGCAACAAAACCGCTAGGTTCAAACGATGGATTCAAAAGTTGAAACTTTTGAATCCCCTTCGCATCGGCGAATGGCCCAGGCCGTCAGTCCGGCGCCGTGAGGCGTTCGAGCTCGGCGAGGTAGGCCAGGGCCGCCTCGCGCGCGGCCCCGCACATCTCCCCGGAAGGGCGGAGCGATGCGCAGACGGCGGGGCGGTCGGCGTGGCCGAAAATGGCGCAGCGGTCGTCGTCCGTGAGTTGGACGCAGCGTACCCCGGCGGACTTACCGTTCGGCATGCCGGGAATGGGGCTCGAAATGGAAGGGGCGATGCAACAGGCGCCGCAGCCCGGCCTGCAGGCGGGCCCGCCTTTCACGTGGACTTCAGGACGGGAATGGCCGGTTCGGTGAGCTCCAGTACGACGGGAAAAACCGACGGCTCCAGACGGACGGCTTCCCCATCCATCTGGGCGAGTATCGGATGGCCGTAGCGCAACTCCACGCGTTCCGCGGAGAAGAGCCGGGCTTCGCTGCGGTCCGCATGGCCGCCGTTCATGAACAAAGCCTTGAGCTGCAGCTTCTTGATAAGCGGTATCTGCTTAACCGCGCAAACGTTTCGTTCGTCCGGCAGGATCTTCTTGTTGGAGCCGTAGGTGCGCTTGCCGCTCGCCCCGAAGGCGATGAGCAGGAGCGTATCGGTGAAGGATTGGACAATCTTACCGCTCGCGTCCGTCGCGGTCGCCTCCATGGGCGCCACCGTGTAGATCCGGTCATAGAAGAGAGTGGCCAGGTCCACCCATATCTTGTAGGAATCCCCCGGCATGTTGCCCTTCGTCTTGTTGGTCATATGGGTGACGAAGGCGTCCAGTCCTAGGGAAAGGATATTGAAGGCGAGGAAGGGGCCTACGCCGCTCTTGGACGTCCGCAGGCGCACTGCGCGGGCGTACTCGATGCGGGAAGGCCTGGCTATCAGGTCGAGGGCGTCGGCGAGCTCGCGCGCGTCGGCGCCGTCGTTCCCGGTTCCCATGGGAAGCCGGAGGATGGCGAAGGAGGATCGGAGGACCGCGGGCGCCTGGAAGAGGGCGGTCAGGGCTTCCAGGCTCGTGCCGTCGCCGCCGGCGGTCACGATGAGGTGGAAGGGCCGGCCTCGTTCCGCAGGGGCCCTGCCATCCGCCGGGGATGCGGACGCTTCGTCGATGAGCGCGCGGACGATCTCGCCCGCGTGGGCGGCCCGCCGGGTCGGAACGAGGCCGAGGGCGCCGAGCGAACCGTCGCCCCAGTCGTCGGCGCGGGCGGTCAAGGACGGGGCCGCGCCTTCTGCGCGCGCGGGCCTGGCGCGGGCTTCCTCCGCGAAACGGCGGAGGGTTTCCCTATGGCGTTTCCAGCGGCCCCGGATGGTGAATCCGCCGGCGGTCGGATTGGCGATGATGGTCCAGAAGAGGGGGCGGCCGGAAGCCACCGGCGAGCGGGAGCAGATCTCGGCGAGGTCCGCGGCGAATTCCTCGATGCAGTCCATAGGCAGCAAGACTCGCACTTCGATCGGCGTCCGTCAAGTCGGCGATCGGTCGCGTCCGCGGGCCCGTCACCAGCGGCCGGCGAAGGTTTTCGGGAGTCCGTAGACGTCCGCGACGCCGTCCACGAGAATGCCTCCCATCCCGAGCTTGAGGGGAAGCGCTATATCGATGTCGAAGCGGTCGCCCACGGCGACGCAGGCGGAAGGGGCGGCCCCGAGGGCCGCGGCGGCTTCCAGGAACGGCGCCTCGTGGGGCTTGGAAACGCCGCAGGTGTCCAGGCCGATGACCGACCTGAAAAGGTCCTCGACGCCGAGCGTTGCGAGCGTTTTCCTGCCGACGGCTACGGGGTTGTTCGTGACCACGCCGAGGGGAACGCGGAGCGCGAGCGCGGCGAGCGCTGCGCGGAGCGCGGAGTCCTCCGCCAGGTAATCCGCGGGGTCGATGAGCTCCGTCCGCCAGCGGACGCTCTCCTCAATGGAGACGCCGAAGGCCACGAAGGTATTGCCCAGGCTGAGCTTCTTGCCGCCGTTCGCCGCGGACCAGGCCGCGCGGTATCCCTCGATCATGGACTCCATCCCTTCCGGGGACTTTCCCGAACGCTCCGCGAGCCGCGCGATCTGGCCGCGGATCTGGGCCTCGGCGTATTCGGGACAGGTATAGAGGGTAGAATCGATGTCGAAAATGACTGCCGCGATGTTGGCGGGGAGGGAATAGATGGTCACTCGAAGAACTTCTCCATTTTTGCCCGCATCGCCCTCCATGCGTCGTAGCGCTCCGAATGCACGGCGTAGGCGCGTTGGTCGCTCTCGTAGACCCTCTCGATGCGGACGGTCCGCTCTACGGCTTCTTCAAAGGTCCGGGCCTCTCCCAGGGCGACGAGGGCCGCGCAGGCGTTTCCGATGAGTTCTCCGTCGGGAACCTCGGGCACCGCGAGGCAGCGTCCGGTCATGTCCGCCTTGAGCCGATTCCAGACCTCGTTCTTCGCCTGCCCGCCGGATAGCCGCATGGCGTCGATCCTGAACCCATGGCGTTCCAGGGTGCCGATGGCCTCGCGGACCATGAAGCCGATGGCTTCCACGACCGCCCGCCCGAGTTCGGCCCTCGTCGTGAGTCCGGCCGTAGAGATGAAGGCGCTCGATGCCGTGAGGCTGCCCGCCGAGCGCACGTCGGGATAGAAGAAGCCGCCGGAACCGTCCTTCCCGCGGGCGCTGCCGTCGAAGGCGCGGGGAGCCGCCGCCGTGATCTCGCTGAGCATGTCCGCGTAGCCGCGGTCGGTCTGGCCGGTGATGGTGCGGAACCATTCGAAGAGCCTTCCGGTCGTGGGCAGCATGGCGCTCACGTGCCAGAGTTCGGGTTTGAGTTGCGGCAGCGTGAGGAGGTCCGCGGTCCGCGCGGGTTTCTCCGCGCACACGTTGATGCCTTCCGAGGTACCCGCCCGGTCGCAGACCATGCCCTTCTCGATCACGCCGACGCCGACCAGGGCCATGAAGTAGTCGGTCCCCGCGGCGACGATCGGCAGCCCTTCGGGAAGATCGAAGTCGCGGCCCGCGGCGCGGGAAACCGCTCCGATGCGCGTCCCCATGTCAACGAGAGGCGCGAACTTGTCCGCGTCCAAACCGTAGGCGGCGATCTGCGCGGCGTCCCAGAAGTAGGGAGCGTAGGATGGAGACGGCAACACGCCGACTTCGTCCGCCCCGAGCCGGGAAGAAAGCCACTCGTGGCAGGAGAGGAAGCGCCGCACGCGCCCGTAGGAGTCGCCGTCGCGCTCTTTGAGCCAGGCGGCGCGGGGGAGGAAGAAGGACTTCGGCCTCGCGGAAGGTTCGCCGGCCGCGAGCGGAGAAGTCCGCCCGTCGTGCCAATGGAGGGGCGGGAGGGCCGCTCCGTCCGCGGTCACGGGGACGAGGGAGGGGCCGTTGCCGGAGATGCAGACGGCCGCGAGGTCAAGGCCGTCCTCGCGGGAGCGGCGGGAAAGCCGGAGGGAGGCGCGGCGGAACGCGGCTTCCCAGTCGGCGCCCGTCACGGCCCGCCCTTCGCCGTCCGCGTACCCCTCGCGAACGAAGGCGCGGAGGCGCCCCTCGAAATCGACGAGGGCCGCCTTGGGCGAGGAGGTCCCGATGTCCGCGCACAGGATAGCGCGGCCGTCGCGGGGAGGGGTCATTTTTTCGCGAGCAGCTTCTCGATGATTTCGCGGTTATCGAGGATGGAACTGAGGGACCGGCCGTGGTGCAGCCGCGAGATGGTCTGGGCGAAGAGGCCTGACACGTTGACGCTCACGAACCACTCGCGTTTGAGGAGCTCTTCGTGATAGACCGCGTTCGTCCCGATGATGCGGTTGAACATGCCTTCCCTGAAAGCTTCCTCGAAATGTTCGATGGCCTCCCCGGAGAAGAATGGGAGGCTGATGGCGCAGATGATGTCTTTCGCGCCCTGGTCCTTGAGGAATTTCATCGCCTTGAGCAAGGTCCCGCCGGTGCCGAGCATGTCGTCGGCCATGAAGACGGTCTTGCCCTCGACCTTGCCGAGGAGCTTGATCTCGGCGATGTTGTTGTCCAGCGCGTTTTGCGTGACGCGGGAATAATCGCGCTCCTTGTAGAGGAGGGCGAGGGGCCGCTTGAGGCTCGTGGCGTAGAATTTGTTCCGGTCCACGGCGCCGGTATCCGGAGAGACCACGACGAAGTCTTCGCTCTGGATATCCGCGATCTGGGACAGCTTGCGGATGATCTGGTAGCTCGCGTGGAGGTTCTCCAAGCGCATGAAGTTGAACGCGTTCTCTATCTCGCGCGAGTGGATGTCCAGGGTGATGATGCGGTCCACGCCCATCGCCTCCAGCATCTTGCCGATGCGGCTCGCGGTGAGGCCTTCGCGGCCTTTCTTCTTGTGCTGGCGCGAGTACGGGTACACCGGGACGACCAGGGTGACGCGTTCGGCGCCTGCCTGCTTGGTCGCGTCCACCGCCACGAGGAGATTCATCAGGTGGTCGTTGACCGTCATCTGCTTGACGTTCTTCCCGTCGTTGAAGGCGATGGGCTGGTGGTTCTCAACGTCCTGGAAAATATAGACGTCGCGGCCGCGGATGGACTCCAGGATCTCGGTCTTGATCTCCCCGTTGGGGAAGTAGGTGAATCGGGCGGGTATCTTGAATGCGGGTGAACGGAACTTGGTGACGTCGCCGGGGATGCAGGTCGCGGCGTCGATGACGTCGTTCTCGAAGTTGATCTTCCGTATGACCGCTTCCTTGTCCATGGCGTAACGCTTGGCGAGGGTGGCGGCCTTATGGTCGAATCGCCGACGATACAGCCGCTTCAGGTGGGCGATCACCTCGTCGGCGAAACGTTCCCCGCCCGGACAGGCGAGGACCGCGAGTTTCGAGGGTTCCGAGTAGTTCATGTGCAATCGTGGTACCATAGGGGGCGGTCGGGGGTCAAGGCGCGGTGCGATCCGGCACCGCTATATGCGGGATTTTCATCAATTTTCCAAGAGAATGATCTCAACGCGGCGGTTCCGTCGGCGTCCTTCCTCGGTCCCGTTGTCGGCCACGCTCACCGTCGCGCCGAAGCCGCGGATGACCACGCGCTCGCTTTGCCGCACGCCCTTGGCCACGAGGAAACCGGCGACCGCGGCGGCGCGCTCCTCCGATAATTTCTTACGGCCTTCCTCGGTGCCGGCGAGGGCCGTATGGCCGTTCACCTGGATGTCCCGGTCGGGATAGCGGGCGAGTATCTCGGCGATCCTTTCCAACTTCGCCTGTTCACCTTCGACGAGTTCGTGCGAGTCGGGCTTGAATCGGATATCCTCCAGGCTGATCGCGACGCCCTCGTCGGTGGCGCGTACCGAGGCGTCCGCGATGCCGAGCCTGTCGAGGTCTTCGGCGATCTCATCCGCCATCCGGCCGCGGTCCATGGGCGCGGCCTCGATCACTTCCGCTGCCGCCTCCCCCCGGAATTCCAGGGTCGTCCCGTCCGAAAGTTCGAAGATCATGCGGAAGGTTTCTTGGTAGGCCGCGGGCTGGCCGAGCTCCCGGTCCCAGTAGACGGTTTGGTCCGAGGCTCCGAGGACGCGGAGAGGCCGGATCCCGCGGACGGCGGCGGGCCTCGGCGCCTCGTGGAAGATCCGGTAGGCGACCGATATCGCGGGGTAGGTATTCTCCTTCCAGGACCGCTCGCCGAGATACCGGTAATTCGCGGTGAAGGGTATCCTGAAGGGCTCAGCGATGCCCGCCCCGTCGCCGAATCCGTCCCGGAAGTCGTGGACTTCCTCTCCCGGTGCGCTCCACGTCGCGTCCACCGCGACGTCGCCCTCTGGGAAGACCGGCACGTTCCTGACCACCGGCATCCAGTACCCCTCGGCGATCCGGTACCGTCCGGCCGCGTCCCGCTCGAAGGCCGACTCGTACTCCCGCGACCACTGGTACGCGCGCCCCTCCTCGGACCCGACCGAACGCTCCGATGTCTGGAAGACCGCCTCATGGCTGCCGCTGCCGTCCTGCGCCGCGATGACCGTGACCGCGATCCTATTGAGGATCTCCGCGCGGTGGCTCAGTTTCCGGTTGACGTACACCGCTTCCCTGACCGTGGAAAGGATGCGGTACCGATCTCCCGCCGCGTACTCGAAGCGGAACCGCTCCGCGAACGCCCCCTGCGGTGCCGTCACGAGCAGCGATA
>JAEWSV010000295.1 GCA_023398155.1 Spirochaetota bacterium | reverse complement strand
GCATCGTCCCGCGTCAGCATCAGGTGGATGCAGACGCGCTCGGCATCGCCATCGCCGGCGGCCGCCGAATCAGCCGCGCCTATATTCCGGTCACTCCTGGAGGCGGGAAGTCCTCTCTACCCGGCATCCTCGCCGACCGCCTCATCGGGACCGTGATCGATAACCTGCTTTGGGTCGTGCCGCGGAATTCCTTGCGCGATCAGGGCGAGGCCGACTTCCCGGATTGGAGCCGGTACCGGATCCGCGCCGCAGGGAATGAGCTTGATCCATGCCGAGGGACTGCCGGCTACGTAACCACCTACCAGGCCATCGCCGCGGATCCCGCGCGTCATCTCGCCACCTTCGGACGCGGCCGCTGGATGATATTCCTCGACGAGCCCCACCACTGCCGACGCTTCGGCGATTGGCACAATGCAATCGACCCTCTCGTCCATGCCGCGACTCTCTCCGTATTCGCTTCCGGAACCTTCTCCCGCGGAGACGGCGAGCCCATAGCCTGGATCCCATACGGGCCTGACGGTATGCCGTCCTTTGAGCGTGACCCTGATTCCGCCGTCATCCGCTATTCCCGCGGCGACGCCCTTCGCGAAGGCGCGATCGTGCCTGTAGAGTTCCGATACCTGGACGGGCGCGCGGAGTGGGAGGACGAAGCCGGCGAGCGCAGGGAGTCCGATATCTCGGCCCCCGACTACTCGGCGCAGGCTTTATTTACCGCGCTTCGTACCGACTACGCGTACGCACTCTTTGACGAATGCACCGCGGACTGGATCCGGCATCGCCGCGACGAATACCCGGCCGCGAAGATGCTCGTCGTCGCGCACGACATCGAACAGGCTCAACTCTACCAGGCGCACCTCCACCGTCACCACATCGACGCGCTCATAGCAACCTCCGACGATTCCCCCGCAGCCCGCTACGCCATCTCGCGCTTCAAAGGCCGAGCCGCGCCGGCGGCGGACGTGCTCGTCACAGTTGCTATGGCTTATGAAGGTATGAGCGTCCCCCAGGTCTCGCATATTGCGTGCCTGACGCACATCCGGTCCGTTCCGTGGCTGGAGCAGTGCTTCGCTAGGGCGAACAGGACCGCGCCATGGAAGGCCCTCGGCATCATCTACGGCCCCAAGGATCAGCGCTTCCTCTCCGCGATCCGCGACATAGAGGCCGAGCAGATACAGGCGCTCAAGGAGAAGGTGGAGGCCGAAGGCGGAAGCGGCGATGGCAGGGAAGGGCAGGGCGGCGCCAAGCCGTGGATCACGCCGATAGGGAGCGAGGCCTACCGAGAAGGCCCCGCGCTGGATATCCAGAGCGAACCGCGGCCCGACGGCGGCATGACCCCTCGCGAGGCCGAGCGACTCCTGCGTACGCAGATCGCCGATCACATCGACCTCTACCTATCGCGCGTACGGCCAGGCTCGAAGGCGGCGTATACCACGATCATCTACCGGAAGCTCAAGGACCTCGTCGGAGGGAAGAAGCGGGAGGAGTGCACGGTGGCGGAATTGACGCGGCAGTGGGCGTTTTTGAAGGAGAAGTGGCCGGTATGAAGAAAACGTACACGCTGAGGTTTAGGAGATCGCTCATGAAGCGAGTGAAAGCGGTTGCCGAGTCAGATGGCACAACCGCCACCGCGGTTATTGAGGAAGCGGCTTTTCGCTATCTGGGTCTGGAGAAAGGGGAACGCCATGTACGCGAAGATATTCGTCAGCCATGACCTCGATCATGTTGGTCCTGGAGCGGTGCTCCTTCTTTGCGATCACGTCGATCCTTGCGATCAAATCGGGGTCGAAGCGGAACGTGAAGTTCTCCTTGTTGGCCACGGGGGCATCGTAACTCATTTGCACCTCCATTGACAATATAACGTATTTGCACTTGACAGGCAATAGCAATGCTCTTATATTGTATTTGCAAACACAATGCAACGCGAATTAAAGGAGGCCAATATGGCTCGCAACACCATCGACAACCAGATCGCCAAGACCACCGCCTACCTCTCTTCCCCCGAAGGGAAGGAAGCATGGGCATATTGCGAAAGCCTCGGCTACGACTATCACGCCTGCATGCTCGCAGCCGCGATGACTGCTACCGGCTGCAGGAAGATCGAGAGCCTTGAGACTATTGAGCGCGGAGTCATGGCGGCTTGGGTCCGCGGGGAAAAGGCGGTGGCGGCGTGAGCGAGTTCACCACCGTCTTGGAGCGCGTCCGCGAATCCGGCCAGGACTTTGAATGGTACCCGACCACCCGCGAGATGCTGGAAGTCGTGGCCAAGGATATCGCCATTGAGTTCAAGGCCGACTACGACGACAAGGTCCGCAGCTTCTCTGTGCTCGACATCGGCGCTGGAAACGGAAGCGCGCTCCAGATCCTCTCCGAACTCACGAACAACCTCGGCCAGAAATACGCGATCGAGAAATCCAAGATCCTCGTCGACTCCCTACCCTCCGACGTCTTCGTCGTCGGTACCGACTTCCACCAGCAGACCCTCATCGACAAGCAGGTCGACGTCGTGTTCTGCAATCCTCCCTATTCCGAATACGACGAGTGGATGCGGAAGATCGTAACCGAGGCCAATTGTCGCCTCGTGTACCTCGTGGTCCCTCAGCGCTGGAAGGATAACGCTGAGATCGTGAGCATGATCAACCGTCGCTGCGACCTCAAGGAAAGCGCCGGGCCCCTATTTGAAGACGATGACAATGTCGACCAGCCATGGAGGAAGCGCTACTACGGCGAGTGTGAAGTCTTGGCGTCCATGGATTTCGAGGACTCGGAATTCCGAAAGGCGCGAGCGGTCGTGGATATCGTGAAGATCAAGTTCAAGGACATGGGCTTCCGCCAGGAAATGAAGCTCGACGTCAACCCATTCGACCTCTGGTTCGAGTCCACATTCAAGATCAACGCCGACAAGCCCCGCGAAGTTAGGGAGCGCGGCCATGACGCGCAAAGCCTCCACGAGCTTGTGAAGGGTCAGAACGTCATCGAGCGCCTGGAGGCGCTTTACCTCGACGACTTTGCCCGACTACTCGGAACCTACCGCGACCTGGAGAAGATGGACGCGAACCTATTCCGTGAGCTTGGCGTGGATCTGGCGCAGGTGAAGGGCGGGCTTCGGTCCAAGATAGCGGGCCTCAAGAATCTGTACTGGTCCGAGCTTTTCGCGAACTTCGACGCGATCACGAACCGCTTGACCTCAAAGAGCCGCAAGGCGTTGCTGGACAAGCTCACGGCGCACACGTCCATTGACTTCACCGCCGACAACGCCTACGCCATCGTCGTGTGGGCGATCAAAAACGCGAACGCCTATTTCGACGAGCAGCTCAAAGACGTGTACCTCCAGGTGTCGGCCAAGGAGTGCATGGTCAACTTCAAGTCGAATCACCGGATCGTCACCGACGAATGGCGGTACACGCGCAGTGAGTGGACGCACTACACCCTGGAATACCGCCTAATCATGAACCGGTGGCGCTGCTTCGACTCCAGTGGGTACGAGAAGTACGACTACCCGAACGGGCTCTACCGCGACACCCACGAGATCCTGAACGACCTCTGCACGATCGCGAAGAACCTCGGCTTCGACGTAGTCACGAATAGCCTGGACCTCCAGTGGACACCCGGCTCCGTGAATGAGTTCTACCTCGCCGACGGATCTCTGTTCATGGACGTGCGCGCTTTCAAGAAAGGCACCGTCCACGTCCGCTGCGATCAGGCCTTCATGCGCCGCTTCAACATCGAGGCCGCGCGCCTCAATGGCTGGGTGAAGTCGCCGAAGGAAGCCGCGGAAGAAACTGGGATCGAAGGCGCGGCCGAGCTCTACGGGACCAACTTCAAGTTGAAGTCGATGAAGCTCCTTTCGGTTTACCCGTGCGAGGAGGCCTCCTGATGCCGTGCCCCTATTTCCCAACCGGATGCGCCAGGTGCCCGTGCCATATCACGGACCCCGATGGAATACAGACACCCGACTGCCTGGCGGTCGGTAGCGAAGAGGAGGAGGTCCACGAAGATGGACGGAACGAACTAGCAGAGAGTGCGGATCAATCTCAAGCAGACGGCGAAGGGAGATGTCCAGTTTGACATCACTTCGGAATTCAAGACCGAGGACGAATCCGTGCTTCACCTCGGCTTGGCGATCGACAAGGTGAGGGACCTCTGCAAGGAGAAGAACCTCAAGCTCACGGACAGCGCCGCGTAAGGAGGTGATCCATCTACCGCCGGGCACATCCCGGCCGGTCGCGGCGTGATGCTCGCCGCCTGATGAGCGCTTCGGCGCCGAGGCCCATAGCAGGGCGAAACCGAGAAGGAGGGATCTCATGGAAAACGCTATCAGCTTGATAAAGAAAGCCCGCGACGGCGG
>JAEWSV010000232.1 GCA_023398155.1 Spirochaetota bacterium | reverse complement strand
TTTGGCGGCCATGCGTCGGCCCCGACGCATCCTCGTGAACGGCATGGGCATACTCAAGGAATACCGGAAACGGGGCGGCAACGCCCTCCTATACGCGGAGTTGGCGGAGACCATATTGGGAAGCGGCGCGGCCGAGGCGGAACTCGTGCAGGTTGCCGAATCCACCGACCTCATGCTCGCGGACTTGGAAACCCTGGGGGCGCGCGTGTCAAAGCGGTACCGGGTGTTCAGCGCGCCGATCGGCTGAACACCCGCCCGGCGGCCGCGTGCCGCACGTCGCGGAGACGGCCGGGGGACCGTCCCCAGCCGCGGGAAAACGCGGCCGCGCCGGTTTCGATTCCGGCGCGGCTCCGGGCGGTTAGCTCGCCAATTCGTAGATTTTCCTGACCGCCGCGCTGTCCAGCTTCACGAAGTTGCCGACCGTGCGCTTGTCGCCGTCGGTAGCCTTCTTGGCCATCTCGTCCAGGCGGTCCTTCCCGATGCCCAGGTCAGCAAGGCGGGTGCCGAGGCCCATCGCGTGGTAGAAGTTCTCAAGCCGGCGAACCCCTTCCAGCGCGACCGCCTCGGGATTCCGGTAGTCCATCTCCACGTTCCAGACGCGCACCGCCCACTGGACGAAGCGGGTGAGGTCTGCCCTCATGACGTGCTTCATCCAGGCGGGGAAGATGACCGCCAGGCCCGCGCCGTGCGTCACGTCGTAGATGCCGGAGAGCTCGTGCTCGATGTCGTGGGAGGCCCAGTCGCCGACGCGGCCGGTGTTGAGTAGATTGTTGTGGGCTATGGTACCCGCCCACATGAACTCGGCCCAAACGTCGTAATTCTTAGGATTCTCCAGGACCTGGAGGGCCTTCTGGGCGATGGTCTTCATCGTCGCTTCCAGGAGGCGATCGGTGAAGTCCACGTTCTTCACCATCGTGAAGTAGCGCTCCATGAGGTGGGCCATGATGTCCGCGGCGCCCGCGGCCACCTGGTTCTTCGGCAGCGTGAAGGCGAGTTCGGGATTCAGGATGGAGAAGCGGGGGTAGAGGAGCTCGGAGTTGACCGCGCGCTTGAGGAGGCCCTCTTCCTTCGTGATGACCGTGCCCGTGCTGGACTCGCTGCCCGCGGCGGGGATGGTGAGCACCGTGCCGATGGGCAGCGCGTCTTTCGGCTCGCCCTTCCCGAGATAGTAGTCCCACACGTCCCCGTCCATGACCGCGCCCATGGCGATGGCCTTGGCAGAATCGATGACGCTGCCGCCGCCCACCGCCAGGATGAAGCCGAGCTTCTTGTCCTTGCAGAGCTTCACGCCCTCGTGGACCAGGCTGAGCCGCGGATTGGGCTTCACGCCGCCGAGCTCCACCCACTCCACGCCCGCCGCCTTGAGGGAGGCCGTCACCCGGTCGTAGAGGCCGGAGGCTTTGATGCTGCCGCCGCCGAAATGGAGCAAGACCTTCTTGGAATAGGCAGCCGTCTCCTCCCCTACGCGGGCCTCGGTGCCTTTACCGAAAACGATCTTGGTCGGATTGCGAAAATCGAAATTGTCCATGGTTCCCTCCGTACTATCTCTTTCGCGTGGTCCCGCGGACCACGAGCTTCGGTTCAAAAGTGACGATCCGTTCTGTCGGCGGTTTCCCCTCGACCAGGAGTAGGAGCAGCGCGGCGCTCCGCCTCCCCATCTCGGAGGCCGGCTGGGCCACGGTCGTGAGCGGCGGGTCCACCAGGGACGCTAGTTCGATGTCGTCGAAACCCACTATCTCGACTTCTTCGGGCACCCGAACGCCGCGCCGCTTGAGCGCGCGGAGGGCGCCGATGGCCATACGGTCGTTGGAGGCGAATATGGCGTCGAACGGAAGGACGTCGCCGGATGCGGCGAAGGCGTCTTCCACGGCGCCTTCGCCGCTCGTCAGGGAATAGTCGCCGCGGGCTTCTAGGAGGTCGGTCGCTGTTGGCCGCCGCTCGCCGAGCGCGTCCTCCACGCCCGCTCTCCGTAGCTTGGAGAGCGCGAGGCCGGCCGGACCGTCGATGAAGAGCAAGCGCCGAGCTCCGCCGTCCAACAGGTAGGCGACCGCGCGACGGGCGCCCTCCCGGTTGTCCGCGTATACGCCCGAGGCGGAGGCGCGGCTCTCGATGGACCGGTCCAGGAGCACATAGGGCACGCCGCGCTTTTCCAGGAGGTCTAGCTGGCAGTCGCAGTCCGAGAGCGTGGAGTCCAGGATGACGCCGTCGACGCTCTTCTCCAGAAGGATGCGCACATGCTCTTTCTCCTTATCGATGTCCAGGTCGGAATCGCAGAGGAAGAGCCCGTAGCCGCGGCGGCGAAGTTCGTCCTCCGCCCCCTTGATGAGGAGAGGATAGAAGGGATCGGCGATGTCAGGAACCACGAGGCCGACCGTTCGCGACTTGCCGGTCGCGAGTCCCCGGGCCACGCTGCTCGGTTCGTACTCCAGCCGTTCGATGATGTCCTTGATGCGCGATCGCGTTTCCGCCCCGACGCCCTCGGCCTTTTCGTTCAGCACGCGGGACACGGTGGCCAGGGAAACGCCGGCCTCTCGGGCTATGTCGGCTATCGTCGATCGCATGTCGCTCCTATGAGTAAGCGCTTTACTAAAGCGCTTACTCAATGTACCATGAGAGCGTCCAAGATGCAAGCCTGAAGGAGAAGCCATGAATCCGAACCGCAAACCCTATCGCCACGTCGTGCTCTTCAAGTTCCGCCCGGAAACCGCCGCGGAAACGGTCGCTCGGATCGAAGCCGCCTTCGGCGAATTCGTCAAGAAACTGCCGTTCGTCACCGGTTTCGAATGGGGCCGCAATTCGAGTCCCGAAAACCTGGACCGGGGTTTCACCCACTGCTTCATCGTCACGTTCGCCGGCAGCGAAGGCCGCGACGCGTACCTCCCCCATCCCGAGCACCTGGCCTTCATCCGCGAATACCTCGACCCCAATCTCGCGGAGGTCTGCGTGGTGGATTTCCTTTCGGATATCCTCATTTAGGCGGATACCGCGCTATAGGACGCCTGCCTAGACCGCCCGCGGCTACCCGCCGTACAATGGGCTCATGTCTCCCGTGGTGATACTCGTGGTCCTGGCGATGGCGCTCTTTACGGGACCCACGGCCTTCCTCCTCTTGTGGCTCACGTACAAGAAGACGGGGGAGCGTACGGTACGTACCATGGCCTTCTGCCTTCTTGGGCTCTGTTTCATCCTATTCGGTAATGCAACCTCGTTCATCCTGGAGAATTTTCTCGGCATCCACGACAGCCGCATCGCTTTCGTGCTCATGAACGCGGTCTTCCTCGCGACGATCATGACGAACGCATACACCCTCCGCTTCATTTTCGAAGCCACTGAAACACCGATAACGTCGGTCCATCGGACCCTGTTCTGGGTCTTCACCGTCCTCTTCTTTTTCCTGGTCATTTCGCTCCCCATCTTCCTGGTTTCGGGAAGCCTCCTGGACTTGCGGCGCGGCTACCTCGCGTCCACGGTGTACGGAACGATCGGCCAAGCATACGCGACCGTTCTCCTCGTCGCGCGCCGTAGGCGGCTTCATGCGATCTATCGTCCCGCCCTCCCTTCGATCTTCATCGCATTTCTCGCCATCGGCGTGTTCTCGGTCATGAACGACGTGTTCGGTTTCGGCCGCATCCTGGGCGGCCCTGAATTCCCCTTTTCACCGGTCTTCTTCATCCTACTGAACATATCCGCCGTCGGGTTCTGCCTCAAAGCATTGCTCCATCCCGACTACGCCAAGCGGCCGGCGAAACCTATCCAGGATTTCGGCCTCACCGAACGCGAGCGCGAAATCGTGCCCCTCCTCATAGACGGACTTACGAACGACGAGATCGCGGGAAAGCTCTTCATCTCCCCCCACACCGTGAAGAACCACGTCACGAGCATCTTCCGCAAAGCCGACGTGGAAAGCCGCTTCGAACTTCTCAAGAAGACTAACCATCCGGAATGAGGGGAACGCCTTCCTAGGAACGGATTCCTTCCTCGCTCCTAGAGAATTAGGAACCGAACGGGAAGCGCGGCGGACTGCGCCCCGGCCGTTCCCGCGCCATGATGACCCTTGAAACGATTCCTATCGGAGGCTTTCGAATGGCAACGGAAATTTCGTCGGGGAACGAAAGCGGGTCGCGGCTCGCCTACCTCGACAATCTGCGCTCCTGGGTGATCTTCCTCGTGGTGGTCATGCACTCCAACGTCACCTACAGCGGCATGGGCGGCTGGTACTATACGGAGGGCCGTCCGGGCGCCCTGGATCCGCTTTCGATGTTCCTCTTCGGGCTCTACGGGTCCTTCACCCAGGCCTGGTTCATGGGACTCCTGTTCTTCACCGCGGCCGTCTTCGCGGCCCGCTCCCTCGCGAAGCGCGGAACGGGGGCCTTCCTCAAGGAGAGGCTTTTCCGCCTCGGCATCCCGCTTCTCATCTACATGCTCCTGGTGGAGCCCTTCATCGGTTACTTCATCATGAACTACGACGACGTGCGGTCCGCCTACGGTCCGCTCCAGGCCTACTGGGGTTACCTCTCTACGTTCCGGTGGGTCGGCGCAACCGGCCCGCTCTGGTTCGCCGAAGCCCTCATCCTCTTCTGCCTGGCCTATGCCCTCGTGCGGCTCGTCCGGCCCCTTAAGGCCGGCCCGGCGGACGCGGCCGCACGGGCGGCCAACCCGCCCTCGGTGCTCGCCATCATCCTTACGATCCTCGCCACAGGGCTCGCGGCGTTCTCCATCCGCCTCTACTTTCCGATCGGGTCGAGCGTGCTCAACCTCCAGTTCTCCTTCTTCGCCTCGTACGTCGCGCTCTTCATACTCGGCATCCGCGCGGGAGAAGGCGGCTTGTTCGATGCCCTCATCGATCGGGGAGGAATGCGCTGGTTCGTCGCGGTACTCGCCGCGGGTATTCCGCTCTGGATCGTCCTCATGGTGACGGGCGGCGCGCTGCAGGGGAAAATGCTCATCGATGGCGGCCTCCATTGGCAGAGTTTCGCCTACGCGTTCTGGGAAGCCTTCGTGGCCATCGGTTTCTCCCTGGGAATTACCGCCTTCTTCAAGCAGTACTTCAATCGGGAGAACGCCGCGACCCGCTTCCTCGCGGAGAACGCTTTCGGCGTCTACATGTTCCACGCGCCGATCCTCATCGCGCTCTCCCTCGCTTTCAGGGATTGGCGCGCCCCGTTCCTCGCGAAACATGCCCTCATCGCGCCCCTCGCCTTCGCGGCCTCGCTCGCCTTCTCCGCCCTGGTCCGGCGGATCCCGCCGATCAGGGCGATCCTGAAATAGTGCTAGAATAGAGCCATGAAACGCACAACCTTCTTGGTCGCCTTGTTATTCCTCGGTACGGTCTTCTCCGGCGGCGCGGGCATCGCCTTCGCCGCGGAGGAAGCCGACGCGCAAGCCACGGTGGACAAGGCCGAACTGGCCTTCAAGAGTTTCATGGCCGACGAAAACTTCGCGGAGATGCGGAAGCTCGTCAAAAAAGCGAAGGGCATCCTCATCGCGCCGCAGGTGCTTAAAGGCGCCCTCGTGGTCGGCGCCTCGGGCGGTACGGGCGTCTTCCTCGTCCGCGGAGCCGGCAAATGGAGCCCTCCCGCCTTCTACACGATCGGGAGCATGAGCCTCGGCCTCCAGGTCGGCGGGCAGGCCTCGGAGGTGATCCTGCTCGCGATGACCGACAAAGGCGTGGAAACCCTGCTGGAGGACAGTGTGAAACTGGGAGCCGATATCGGCATGGCCGCGGGTCCGTACGGCGGCGGCGTCCAGGCGGCGACGGCAAACGCGGCCGACCTCAGCGCGGACGTCCTGGCCTTCTCGCGTTCCAAGGGCTTGTACGGCGGCGTGTCCCTGGACGGCGCGGTCGTCAAGGTCCGCGATAAGCTCAACGAGTCCTATTACGGGAAGGGCGCAACGCCCGAAAAAATCCTCGTGAAACGGAGCGCGTCCAACGGCGGGGCCAATCGCCTCCGTTCTCAGGTGGCGAAGCTCGCCGGCGGAAAATGAGTCCGCTCAGGGCAAGGCCAAGGCCCGGCGCGCGAAATCGGCTATGGAAGCGATGAGCCGCTCCTCGTCCACCGTCGCCACTTCCTCGATGCCGAGGAATATGTGCAGCCGGTCCCGAAAATAGTCCGAAGCGAAGGAGAACTGGAAAAGCACCAAGATATTGTCCAAACAGAAGGCGGCCGCGCCCGGATCGATACCCTCGCGGACTTCGCCCCGGGCGATGGCGGACGCCAGGGCCCGGCGGTACAGTTCGGCCGTGATGGTCTCGAGGCGCCCCGAAAGGCGGCTCGAAAGGTGGCGGAGACCCTGGGTCGTCGCGTCCAGGTAGATGCGGTTGAGTTCGGGGTTCGCCACCGCGTAGTCGCGGGCCCGCCGGATGAGCCGCGTGAAACTGTCGAAGAAGGGGGCCTCCGGGTCGATATCGCCGAGGGCCTCCTCCAGGAGGGCGCGCCCCCGTTCGATCACCGTCAGGAACAGGTCGTCCTTGGTCGGGAAATAGCTGTACAGGCCCCCTATGGAAATGCCGGCCTTCCGCGCGATCTCGTTGACGCTCGTCGCGCTGAATCCCTTCGCGGCGAACAGCTCTATGGCCGCCGACAGTAAGGCATCGCGCCGATCGGCGGAAGCCTTTTCGAACGTAGCCGTGTGGAAACGATGCGGCCGCGCCGCGTCTGGTCGGTTGGACTCCATTGGACTTTGAATCGTAGGCGGACGCCCCGGAGCGGTCAAGGCCCCGGAGCGGCCGTCCTATTTCGCGTAGCTCCCGACGAGCATCATGAACTCGCCGAGCATGGCCCCGTACTCCGGAGCGCCGAGAAGCACGATGCGCTCGGCCACGGTCGCCGCTATCATGTCGTCCTTCTCCAGGAGTATGCCGAGGGCGCTCTCCACCGAATCGAAGCGCATCGTGAAGAAGGGCCGGGATCGCTCGTAGACGCCGCGGGCGGCTCGCGTGTTCCCCGCCTTCACCCGAAGGTAGGCGCCGAGCTCGGGCCGCCCTTCCACGGCGAACGCGTACACCCGGTCGGGGCTCGCGGCCGCCCATTTCGCGACGGCCGGATGTCCTGCCTTATTGAGGGCGCTGATCCCCGAAGATAAGAGGTAGAAGTAGAGCTTCACGAGGAGGGCCCGCGCTTCCTCGGTCTCAGGCGGATCCTTCGCGCCTAGGGCCGCCGACATGGCCAGGAGGCCCTTGAACGTCGCGATGAGGAGTCCGGGCGCCTTGAACGCGCCCCTGATGCGGGGAAGCTTCATCGACTTGCCCGAGAAAAAACCGTTGAATGCCGCGAGCGACGGGAACTCCAAATCGATGTCCGGCGCCTCGGCGAGCTTCGCGGCGCAGGAGAGGACGCCGTCCGCCACGACGAAGTGGGTGCCGATCTTGGCCGCGGCGTCCGTCGCGGCGTCCGCCTCGCCGGGGGCGGGCGTCGCGCTCACCTGGACGATGCCGTTCTTCCCGGCGAAGGCTTTCCGCACCGCCCCGTTCTCCTCGGCTATAACCCTGAGCAGGGGTAGCGCCGCTTTCAGGAAAATCGCCGACGCAAATTCCGCTTCGGTCGCCATGGCTAGACCTCGTCGTCCCAGTTCTCGTCTGCCTCGAAGTCCACGCCCACGAGCTCTCGCGCGGCGCGGACGATGCCGTTCTCGTCGATGCCGTAGTGGGCCATGAGGTCCTCGTGGAGGCCGATGATGGAGAAGGTATCGGGGATGCCGAGCCGTTTGAAGCTGAAAGCCATCCCGCTGCCCGCAGCCGCCTCCGCGACCGCCCCGCCGAGACCGCCGATCACGGTATGGTCTTCCACGGTGATGACGCGCCTCGTCTCCTTGATCGCGCGCCGGACCGCTTCCTCATCGAGCGGCTTGATCGTGTGCATGTCGAGGACGCGGACGGAAAGCCCGTCTTCCTTCTGGAGCATCTCGGCGGCCTCCAAGGCGCGCCAAACGCAGGGACCGCACGCGATGATCGTCAGGTCCGTCCCGTCCCTCAGTTCGATGGCCTTCCCGATCTCGAAGCTTTCCAGGGCCGCGGCGCGCGCTTGGGCCTCGCTGCTCGCAGCGCCGCTGCCCGCAACGCCTCCGCCCGCCACACCATAAACGTTCTGGTCGAAGCCGCGGTTGATGCGGATGTAGACCGGTCCCTTCCGCTCGTACGCGGCGCGGACGGCCCGCCCCGTCGACGCCCCGTCCGCGGGAACGATGACGGTCAGATTCGCCATGGCCCGCATGATCGCGATATCCTCGGTGCAATGATGCGTGCTGCCCGCTTGGCCGAAGGAGAGACCCGCGTGGGTGGCGATCATCTTCACGTCCAGGTTCTGGTAGCAGATGTCCGTGTGGACTTGGTCGAGGCCGCGCATGGAGGTGAAGATCGCGAAAGTCGAAACGAAGGGGACGAGCCCCGCCTTCGCCATGCCGGCGGCGATGCCGAACATGTTCTGCTCGGCGATGCCGACGTTGAAGAAGCGCTGCGGAAAGGCTTCGGCGAAAACGCCGATCTTCGTCGATTTGGCGAGATCCGCGGACAGCGCCACGATCTCCTGGTGCGCGGCACCGAGGTCCCGCAGGGCAGCGCCGTATACTTCCGCGGTGGACATCCGCGCGGTATCAAGGACGGTATAGGTCAGGCCTCCGCTCATCGCGCTCCTCCTTTGGCCCGCTCGGCGCGGCGCTCGTAATACCGGGCGAGGCTTTCCTTAGCCGCGACCGCCTTCTCCGCGTCGAATGACCCGTAATGCCAGGCATACTTCCCCTCGATAAAATCGATGCCCGCGCCCTTCATCGTGTCGGCGATGATGACCACCGGCTTCTCGGTAGCCGCCATGGCGCGCTCGATCGCGGCCCCGAGGGAAACGAAGTCATGCCCGTCCGCCTCTATCGCTTCGAAGCCGAAGGCGCGCCACTTGTCCGCGAAGGGTTCCAGGGCCATCACCTCCTCGGTGGGCCCGTCGATCATGCACTTGTTGCGGTCCACGATCGTCACGAGGTTCGTCGCCTTGTAGTGGGAAGCGGCCATGGCGGCTTCCCACACCGAACCCTCGTCGCATTCTCCGTCCCCCAGGAGGACGAAGGTCCGCCACGTTTCGCCCTTCACCCTGGCGGCGAGCGCCATGCCGAGCGCGAGCGCGAGGCCGTGGCCGAGCGATCCGGTGGAGGCTTCCACGCCGGGGACCTTGAGCGAGTCCAGGTGCATGCCGAGCGGACTCCCCGTATGGTTGTACTCCTTGAGGAGTTCCCGATCGAAGTAGCCGAGATCCGCGAGCACCGGCGCGAAACCGACGCCGATGTGGCCCTTGGAAAGCACGAACCGGTCGCGATCGGCTTTGGCCGGATTCGACGGATCGATATTGAGGTACTTGTGGTAGAGGATCGTAAGGATATCCATCGCGGAGAGAGCCCCGCCGATGTGGCCCGAGCCTGCCCAGCCGACCGTCTCCAAGGTGAGGACCCTGAGTGCATAGGCCTTCTTTTCCAGACGCAACACTTCTTCTGATTGTACCGGCATGATTACCATCCTTTCCGGGCCGAAAGCGGTCCGTCACGTTTCACGGCGGCGAACGCCTCGTCCGCCACCTCAAGGGTGAACGCGATGTCCTCGTCCGAGAGAGCGGTGTTGATGAAGTGGTTGTGGTGGTTCGTGAAGAAGACGCCGCGGCGCACGCATTCCGCGACCCAAGCCTGGTGGTGGTCGAAGTCGGGGTCGTCCGCGATGCGCATGTACCACATGGAGGTCTCCCCGGAGATCCTGAGGTCGAAGCCGTGGGCCTTCCCCGCCTCCGCGAGGCCCGCGGTCAGTTTCGCCCCCTTCTCCAAGCAAAGCTTCGCCGCGTCGATGCGGCGGAGCTTCGTGACGCAGGCGACCGCCGCCGCGATAGGCACCGAGGAGAGCCAGTAAGAACCCGTGTACATCACCGATGCCGCCGCCTCGCGGAGGACGTCCGCTCCGCAGAGGCAGGAAACATTCCAGCCGTTCGCGAGAGCCTTGCAGAAGCACTCCAGGTCGGCCTTGAAGCCGTACCGCGCGTCGCTGCCCCGCGTATCCAGGCGGAAGCCGCACCGTACGTCGT
>JAEWSV010000327.1 GCA_023398155.1 Spirochaetota bacterium | reverse complement strand
AGTCCCCGCCTCCGCGACGAGATCAGCAAACGGCTCGGCCTCGCGAGCGACGACCTGTACGAGATGCCGGGCCCCATCGATCTACGAAGCCTCATGGAGCTTTCGTTCACCAAGGGCTTCGACAAGCTCCGGGAGCCCGTATGGAAGACATTCTGGCCCGCGGACCTGCCTGAGGACGAACCCCTCTGGGACCGCATCCGCGCGGGGGACGTGCTCCTTCACCATCCGTACCATTCGTTCGAGCCCACTATCCGGTTCGTTCAGGACGCCGCGACCGATCCGCAGGTCCTCGCCATTAAGGCGACGCTCTACCGTACGAGCGGCGATTCCCCCATCGTCAAGGCGCTGGAAACCGCGGCCCAGAACGGTAAGCAGGTGACCGTGCTCGTGGAGCTCAAGGCCCGGTTCGACGAGGGCCGCAACATCGCTTGGGCTACGCGGCTGGAGCAGGCGGGCGTCATCGTGGTGTACGGCCTCGCGCGGCTCAAGGTCCACGCGAAGGCCTGCATGGTGGTGCGCAGGGAGACCGACGGGGTCAAGCGATACGTGCACCTGTCCACCGGAAATTACAACGATAAAACCGCGAAACTCTACGGGGACCTGGCTATCCTCTCGGCGAACGACGAACTCGCCTTTGAGACGAGTCTCTTCTTCAATACCATCACGGGGTATTCCACGATCCAGTCCCTGCGCAAGCTCACCATCGCGCCCATCGAACTCAAACATCGGCTCATCGCGCTCATCGACCGGGAGGCGAAAAGGTCGAATCAGGAGTATCCGGGCGTCATCTTCGCAAAGATGAATTCGCTCGCGGACGTGGACGTCATCGACGCCCTCTACCGCGCTTCCCAATCGGGCGTGAAGATCTTCCTCAACGTGCGCGGCATCTGCATGCTCGTTCCCGGCGTGGAAGGGCTGTCGGAGAACATAACCGTCATCAGCATCGTGGACCGCTGCCTGGAACACTCCCGGTTGTTCTATTTCGCCAACGGAGGTTCCGAGGAGCTCTATCTCTCCAGCGCGGATTGGATGCCGCGGAACTTGGAGCGCCGGGTGGAACTCATGTTCCCCATACTCCAGGACGACCTCAAACGCCGCGCCTTGGAGATACTCAAGACCTATTTCCGCGATAATTGCCGTTCGCGTTCCCTCGCGAGCGACGGGACGTGGACGCTGTCCCGGCCGGCGGAAGGAGAGAAACCGTTCCGCGCGCAGGAGCGATTGTACGAGGCGATCCGGGACGAAGTCGAAACCGCGCGCCGCACGCCCAAACAGGAATTCATCGTACGCCGTCGGCCGCAGGCCGCCAAGGAATGAGCATGGATCGGATCATACTGAAACCGGGCGAGGAGGCGCGCATCCTCGCGGGCCATCCCTGGGTCTACGACAACGAGATCGCGCGGGAAGAAACGGCGGCCGGCGCCCTGGTTCCCGGCGGCATCGCCGACGTTGAGAGTTCGCGGAAGCGGTACCTGGGCCGCGCCATCGTAAATCCCCATTCCAAGATTAGGGCGCGTATCTTCTCGCCTTCCAAGGAAGGTCTCGATCGGGGGTTCTTCAAGCGGAGGATCAGGGAGGCGCTGGAGCGCCGGCGGCGCTCGTACGACCTCGCGCGCGAATCGCAACGGCTCGTGTTCGCCGAGGCGGACTTCCTGCCCGGCCTCATCGTGGACCGGTTCGTGGGTTGGCCGCTCGCGGACATGCGCGCCGATTTCGGCGAGCGCGCCCCCGACTTCTCCGGCGCCGCGGCCGCTCTCGGCCCGCCCCGGTCCTGGCTATCCGTACAGTTCCTCTCCTACGGTATGGACTCGCGCCGCGCCGATATCCTCGGCGCCCTGGACGAGGTGCTCGGGAGTCCCGACCCGAGGACCTCCTCCGCGCTCGGCGCTCCGTCCGGCATCGTGGAGCGTGACGAGGCGCACGTACGGGAGCTGGAGGGCTTACCCCTGCTCTCCGGCCTCGTCGCTGGAACTTTCCCCGAAGAGGGGATAGTCATCTACGAGAACGGCTATCCCTTCATCGTGGATATGCTCGGCGGGCAGAAGACGGGACATTTCCTCGACCAAAAGGAGAACCGCTCCCGAGCGGCTTCCTACGCGCGGGGGCGGCGGGCGCTGGACGCGTGCTGCCATACGGGCGGCTTCGCCGTCCACGCGGCCCTCGCCGGGGCGACCAGCGTGACCGCGGTGGACGCCTCGGCCCACGCGATCGCGGCCGTGGGCCGGAACGCGGCCCTGAGCGGCATCGCGGACCGCGTTACGGCGGTCCAGGCGAACATCTTCGATTTGCTCCGCACCTACGAACGGACCAAGGAACGCTTCGGCCTCATCGTCCTGGACCCTCCCGCTTTCGCGAAATCCCGATCGGCGCTCGAGGGGGCGCTGCGCGGTTACAAGGAGATCAACCTCCGCGCGCTCAGTCTGCTCGAGCGGGGCGGCGTCCTGGTGACCTGCTCGTGCAGCCACGCCATGGATGAGGGCCGGTTCAAGGCGATGATCGCTGACGCGGCCGTGGACGCGGAGCGCCGCCTGCATCTTTTAGAATTCCGCTACCAGGCCGGCGACCATCCGATCCTCGTTGGCTACGAGGAATCGCTCTACCTCAAATGCGGGATCTACGAAGTGCTATAAGCCTGAAGAGTTATTGCATAAACCTCCTGAATATGGGACAATTTTCTATTAAACGCTAATGATCGCGTTGAATGGTGTTGTGTGTTCGGAGGATTCTTATGGGTAAAGTCGGGAAGATCGCGATCGCTGCGGTCGTCCTCATGATGATAGGGACTGCCGTCTTCGCTGAAGAAGCGGTACCCATCACCGAGGTCATGTCGGAGCTCGTACTCCAGCTCGGAATCATCATCTTCGCCGTCCGCGCGGGCGGACAGCTCGTGAAGAAGTTGGGGATACCCTCGGTGCTCGGCGAGCTCCTCGCCGGCGTGGTCATCGGGCCTTACGCGTTCGGCGGCGTCGCCTTGCCCGGTTTTCCGCACGGCGTGTTCCCGCTCGGCTCGGGAACCTTGGCGGTGAGTCCCGAGCTCTACGGTTTCGCGACCGTGGCTTCCATCATTCTCCTTTTCGCCTCGGGCCTGGAAACCGATATAGCGCTCTTCCTGCGTTACTCGGTCGCGGGCGGCATCGTCGGCATCGGAGGCGTCGTTTTCTCGTTCGCTTTCGGCGACTTGGTCGGCGTGTTCCTGTTGAAGGCTTCCTTCATGGATCCGCGCTGTCTTTTCCTCGGTATCCTCAGTACGGCGACATCGGTCGGCATCACGGCGCGGATCCTTTCCGACCAGAAAAAAATGGACTCCCCCGAAGGCGTCACCATCCTCGCGGCCGCCGTCTTCGACGACGTGCTCGGCATCATCTGTCTCGCGGTCGTCCTCGGCATCGTCGCGGTGCTTACCGGCCACGGCGGCAGCCTGAATGCGGCCTCCATCCTCGGCATCGCCGGGAAAGCCTTCGGGATTTGGCTAGGTTTCACTGCTTTGGGCCTCATCTTCGCCAAGAGGATCGCGAACCTACTCAAGCTGTTCAAGCACAGCTACGATTTTTCCGTACTTGCCCTCGGCATCGCGCTCGTCTTGGCCGGATTCTTCGAGAAGCAGGGCCTCGCGATGATCATCGGCGCGTACATCACGGGTCTGTCCCTTTCCAAGACCGACATCGCCGCGGTTATCCAGGAACGCATCCACGGCCTCTACGAGTTCTTCGTGCCGGTCTTCTTCGCGGTGATGGGTATGCTCGTCAACGTCAAGGAGATCCTGTCGCCGCCGGTGCTCGCGTTCGGCGCCATCTACACGGGCGTGGCGATCCTGACCAAGGTGCTCGGTTGCGGAGTCCCCGCTCTCGCCCTGGGCTTCAACCTGAAGGGCGCGCTCCGTATCGGTACGGGCATGGTTCCGCGCGGTGAAGTCGCGCTCATCATCGCCGGCATCGGACTCGCCGGCGGCATCCTGGATGAGCGTATCTTCGGCGTGACCATCCTCATGACCCTCGTGACTACGCTCGTAGCGCCGCCCATACTCAGCTTCACGCTCAAAATCCCCGGCCCCGGTACGCGGAAGCCGGTAAAAGGCGACGACTCCGCGACGGTCGTCTGGGATTTCCCCTCGGACGAGATCGCGGATCTCGTGGTGGACACCTTGCTCAAAGACCTGAAGAACGAGGGTTTCTACGTCCAGATGATGAATATCGACGACGGCCTTTCCCAGGCCCGCAAGGACGATATCGCCCTTTCCATCACCGAGGAGGAGAGCCGCGTCACCATCGAAACGGCCAAAGCCGATCTCCCCTTCGTGAAAACGGCCGTCTACGAGGTGCTGCTGCATCTCCACGATGCGATCGAACGGCTCAAGGCATCCTCCGATCCGGCTGCCCTCAAAAAAGAACTCTCCGATCTGGACGCCCGGGCCGATCGCGATCTCCTGATGCTCATCGATCCCGCCTGCGTGACTACGGCTTTATCGGGCACCACCAAGGAAGAGATCATCGCCGAGCTCGTCGGGCTCCTGGATTCGGCCGGGAAAATAACCGATAAGGGGACGGTGATCGCCGATGTCCTGCAGCGGGAAAAGACCATGAGCACCGGAATGCAGCACGGCATCGCGCTTCCCCACGCCAAGAGCGATGGAACCAAGGAAATCTGCGTCGCCGTCGGCATCAAGAAGGACGGGATCGATTTCGAATCGATAGACGGCGAACCTTCGCGGCTCTTCGTCCTGGTGGTCTCGCCGAAAAAGGTGTCCGGTCCGCACGTCCAATTCCTCGCGGCCATCGGGGGCGTGCTCAAAGACGCCGAGACGCGCGAATGCGTACTGCGCTCGGACCGTAGGGAAGAGGTGGCGATGTATCTTCAGGCGAAGCGTTCCGTTTAAGCGGCGGTCGCAGGGATAGCGGGGCGCGGGGCTACGGCGAAAGATCCGTCGCTCCGCGCCTTTTCTATTTTCCGCCCGCGAGGTGCTCTATAAGTATCTTGAAGCCGATGCCGATGAGGGTCAGTCCGCCGAGCGTCTGAGCCCATCGTTCCAGGGCCGCGCCGATACGTTTCCCGAAATCGAACCCGATGAGGCATACCGCGAATGTTACCGCGCCGATGACGGCCGCGGGACTGAGGATCGGCGTACCGAGCAGGCTGAAAGAAAGGCCGACCGCGAGGGCGTCGATGCTCGTGGCTACGGAGAGGGTGAGAAGTGTCCGCCCGTCGCTGATATCCGTTTTCCGGAAGCTCCCCGCTTCCTCTTCATCTTCGCACGCGGCCGCGTTTCCGGAAAAGGATTCCGCGGCCATCTTCCCACCGATGAAGGCGAGGAGGCCGAAGGCTATCCAGTGGTCGAAGCCCTGGATGTAGCCCCGGAAAGCCACGCCGAGCAGCCATCCGGCGATAGGCATGAGGAACTGGAAAAGGCCGAAGGATAAGGCGCCGCGGACGGCGTGCAGGGGGTGGAGATCCCGCGAGCACATTCCGGAAGTGACGGACACCGCGAAAGCATCCATGGAAAGGCCGAGCGCTATGAGCAGCGTCTGAAGCATTGCGGGACACTAGCACGTGCCCGGAGAAGGGGTCAAGTTTCGAATCGCAGGCGGCGTAGTTGCTTTTTCTCAATACGTTCGTTCGAGGAGCCTTCGGGCGAGGCGTTCCATCATGTCGCGCGGCTCGCCCTTCGGGAGCTTGGCGATTTCGGCGAGGCTGCGGTCGGTATAGCGCCGGGCGTATGCGCGAGCGCCCTCGATGCCGCCGCGGGCCGCGGTTTCCCGTATCACCGCGGCGCTATCCGCGGTCGGGAACCGCTCCGGCGATACCAGCTCCGCTAGTTTCCCGTCAGGATCGTTCGCGAGCGCGCAGATGAGCGGCAGCGTGGCGAGACCCGCGCGGAGGTCGTTGCCGGTTGGTTTCCGAACGCGGTCGGCGGTGCCGATGTAATCCAGGATGTCGTCGATGATCTGGAAGGCCATGCCGATGTCGTAACCCGCCCTCCTGAGCCGTTCGGCGACGAGGGGCGGCGCCTTGGCCTCGGCGGCGCCGACGTGGCAAGCCAGCGAGAAGAGTAGGGCCGTCTTTCCCATGATTTTTCGCAGGTAGCGACGCACCGAAGGATCAGCGCGGAACCGGTCGATGTCCTGCTCGATCTCCATCGTACAGATGACGGAAATTGCGCGCGCGAGGCGCGTAGCGTTGTCGGGAGAGGTATACGCGGCGGCGAGGAGGAAGCAGCGCGAAAGGAGGTAATCGCCGACGAGGACCGCGTCCTTCTTGCCGTAACGCACGTGCGCCGCGGGAAGGCCCCGGCGGAACGGCGAATCGTCGATCACGTCGTCGTGGATGAGCGTGGCTACGTGGAGCATCTCCAGGGCGGCGGCCAATGAAGCGCGCTTCCGCTCGTCCATTTTCCCGAAACGGGACGCGACGATGAGGAGCCCAGGGCGGAGCAACTTGCCGTCGCCGTCGACCAGGGCCGAGGTCGCGTCCTTGATGATGGGATTCTCGGAGCCGACCGCCTCGGCCATCGCGGCCGATACGCGGTCGAACTCCTCTATGAGGCCGGGGAAATCGGCCCAGAAATCCGTCATTCCTTACTTTGCCGGTCCGTCGAGGTACCAGTGATTGCGTCGGGCGATCTTCGTGCCGTTCCACCACTTCTTGCAGAAGGGAACGACCCAGCAATCCAGGCCGAAAGCGCGACCCGCGCCGCCGAGCATCAGGAAGCCGGCGAACACGAACCAAATCTGGTCCCAGGCGAACATGCCCGAGAGGGTAAAGACGATGCACATCACGATGGAGGCGGCGGCCGCCCACCAGGTGAAAAGTCCGCCGAAAAGCGCGAGTCCGATGGCTATCTCGGCGCCGACGACCATGAGCTGGAAGAACTGGAAGGGCAGGTACGCGGCCATGCCGTCCATGAAGGTGGTCCTGAACCAGGTGGAGATCGGGCCGTTGAAGTCGAAGATCGGCTTCGTGAGGTCCCAAACCTTGCCGAAGGTCTTGGCCGCGGTATCGGCAACCGCTGCGACCGCGTCGCCCGTGGCTGCGGTAACCGCGTCGGCGGCCGCGGCGCCGGCGTCGGCCCATTCGCCGGACGCCGCGCTCACCGCGTCGGCCGTCGCCTGGACGACTGCTTCGCCGCCCTCGACCCATTCTTCGGAAGCCGCGCTCATCGCGTCGGCCGCGCCGCCTTGAGCTGCTTCAGCCGCCTTGGCTACGCCCGCCTGGACGACGCCCTTACTGAACATCCATCCGGACTTGGAGCCGCTGCCCCACGATAGCCAGCCTTCGCCGATCTTGTTCACGCCCTCCATGACCCACATGAGGCCGAGCCAGAGGCGGAACGGCAAGAGCCAGTAGCCGCGGGTCTTGTAGGCGCCGAAACCGCGGAGGATGGACTTGCCCTCGTCGTTGTTGAGGAATTCGTGCTTGAGGTATTCCCAGCACTGGTTCACGCCGGCGATGCCGAATAGGTAGTGCAGGTTGATGAGGTGCTTCATCGCCATCGCGAAGAAACCGGAAAGCTTCATGCCGCCGGCGTTGGACACCGCGTATTTGCCGCCCACCGACACCATGAAACCGTGGTAATTCGACTTGAATTTCTTCGCTTCGGTCCCTTCGATCTCCGCGGCGATGTTGTGGGCCGCCACCTCGGCGGTCTGGAGGGCCGTCTCCACGATCTGGGGAAGAGGCTTGTTGTTTTCCAGGAACCAGATGTTGTCGCCGACGAGGAAGACGTTCCGGTAATCGACCGAGCGCATATCCTCGGTCACGAGGATGCGGCCCTTCTTGCCGGATACGTCGCGGTGCTCCTTCTTGAATTTGCAGTCCGCGAGGCCGCAGGAACCGTGCGCCTTCTGGATCTCGCAATCGCGGTTGCCGCAACGGCCCTTCGTGAGGTCGAGCATACCGACGAAATGGCAACCTTGGACGCCGCAGGTCCAGATGAACGTATCGGTTTCGATGGTCGATCCGTCCTTGAGCTTGACCACGCCCGGTTCCGCTCCGATGATCGGCGTGTTCGTGCGGAGCTCGGCCCCGTGCTTGCGCATATTGCCGTCGACCTTGGTCCGGAGATCCTCTTCCAGGATAGGAAGGATGTTCGGCAATGCCTCGACGACCATCACCTTCACTTCGGACCGATCGACGAGCCATTTCGCGCACATCTGGTCGCGCCATTCGATGAGCTCGCCCGCGAGTTCGATGCCGGTGAAGCCGGCGCCCGCGACCACGAAGGTCAGCATGCGCGCCCGCTTGGCTTTATCCTGCTCGGCTACGGCCTTTTCGAAGGTGTCTTCGATATGGTGGCGGATCTTCATGGCGTCGGCGAAGGACCAGAGCGTGAAGGAGTTTTCCTTAACGCCGGGAACGCCGAAGAACTCGGGCTCGGCGCCGGCGCCGATCACGAGGTAGTCGTATTCGTAGGCCGCGGTTGAGGAGACCGCTTTCTTGGCCGCGAAGTCGATACCGGTGACCTTGTCCAGGACGACCTTGACCTTGGAGGCACCGAAAACCTTGGCGAAGGGGACGCGTACCGAATCCGGCTCGACGCGGTGCGCCGCGACTTCGTGGAGTTCGGTCATGAGCGTATGGTAGGGGTTCTTGTCGATGAGGGTTATGGAAACGTCGTCCCGTTTCTTGTAGCGCTTCGCGAGCTTTTTTGCCGCCTCGATGCCGCCGTAGCCGCCGCCGAGGACGAGAATTCTCGTATTTTTCTCCGCCATGTCGTGCTCCTTCATGGGCTTTGATGTGGACGACCGCGCCGGAACGCAGGGCTATGGCGCGGTTGATTCGTCCTATAGTTCACGATTTTTCTCAAAAATGTCAAGTATGATGATGTAAAAATATATCGATATTTCTATATTTCATTTCCCCCGTGGAGTTCGAACGACCGAAGCGAACCGGCGACGAGTTTATAGATGAAGATGTCCATCACCACTTCCTCGATGGCCGAGCCGGAGGCGCGTACGGCGATATCGAATTCGGCGATGAGGGCGACGGCGCGCCGGACGGAGACGGCGTCGAAACGTCGGGCCGCGGAAGCGTAGTCCCGTTGGGCTTTCCTTGAGGAAAGCCCAATTTTCTTGAGTTCGAAGTCGTTGATCCTGCCGGCATCGGATAGGTCGACGTAGTCGGCGAGGCGACGGAAGCACCAGAGGAGGCCGGCGAGGACGGCGACCGGGGCTTCCTTTGCCGCCAGGAGCGTTCGGGACGTTTCCAAGGCTTTGCCGAGGTCGCCGTCGGCGATGCGGGCGAAGAGGGTAAAGGCCGACTCCTCCCGCGTATGGGCGAGGCACCGCTCGACTTCGGCTTCTCCGATCACGCTTCCTTTCTCCAGGAAGAGGCATAGCCTGCCGCATTCCCGCCGGAGCGCATCGGTGTTGTTCTCCACGAGTTCCAGGATGGTCTCGATGCCGTCGTCGCTGATGCGGAAGCCTTCCCGCCGGAAAAACGAGGATACCCATTCGACTTTCCGGTTATCGAACAACTCCCAGAAGATGCGCTTGGCTTCCTTCGGCACCGCGCTTTCAAGCCGCTTGTCGACGCCGGTCTCGTCCGAGACCAGCACGAGGACAGTGTCGTCCTGCGGTTTGGCCAAATACGCGGCCAAGAGGTCGACTTCTTCCTTTTTCTTCACGAGTTCCGCGTTCTTGAGCTGGAAGAGTCGCGCGTCGCTGAAGAGGGCGCCGTTCCTGAGGTGGGAGACGAATTCGCCCATGGCGGTCTCTCCCGCGTAGAACGTGAACTCTTCTATCGGGGAGCCCGACGCTGCGAGAGAAGAGCGGAGTCCATCCACGGCGTCTTTGCGCTCGCCGATTTCCGGGCCGAGGAAAAGATAGTTCTCGCCTTTGGCCACGGCTCTTCCTACGCGTATTTACGGATCAGGCAGGTGAGCCGCCCCAAGATCCGCACGTCCTGGCAATAGATCGGAGAATACGCGGGGTTCTCGGGCTGGAGGCGGATGCGCGAGCTTTCCTTGAAGAAACGCTTGAGGGTGACCGCCTCTTCCACGACCGCGACGACGATTTCCCCGTCACGCGCGATCTCCCGCTTCTCCACCACCGCCAGGTCGCCGTCTACGATGCCGGCCCGCTCCATGGAATCCCCGCGCACGCGGAGCGCGAAGTACTGGCCGCCCTTGCGGAGCATGGACTGGGGTACCGGCACGGTGCCGTCCCAGTTCTCTTCCGCCAAGATGGGCCGTCCCGCCGCCACGTCTCCGAGGATCGGCACGTTCATGGATTGGGCCGCGGCGTTCTCCTCGTCCTCGTTTTTGATCACCTCAATAGTCCTGGAGCGCTTATCGCCGAGGCGGAGCCGATTCTTCTTCTTGAGGGCGCCCAGATGATCGTAGGCGCCTTTGACCGAAATGGAGAAGTGATCCGCGATCTCCCGTATCGTCGGGGGATACGCGTGCTTGGAGACGTACTGCGTGATGAAGGACAGCACTTCCCGTTGCCGTTCCGTGAGCTCTTTCATCTATCCGTCCTTATGCCGTGCTTTCGGATCTTCGCGTGGAGGTTGCTCGGATACAGGCCGACCGCCTCCGCCGTACGCGAAATAGTATATCCGTTTTCTGCCAACTTGCGTTCGATATAACGTTTTTCGAAGAGATCGCGCGCTGACGCGAAATCCAGGCCCAAATATTCGGCGGGAAGGCCGTCCGTAAGACCGTCGGCGCCGGAGGAACCGTTCTTTGCGGCTGCAGGAGCGTCGGGGGTGTAGCGCTGCAGTAAGGACTTGAGCGTCGCTTCTCCGATGCGATCGCCGTCGCACATGACGGCTATCCGCTCGGCGAGGTTCTTGAGCTCGCGTACGTTGCCCGGCCATTCTTGGCGGCAGATGAAATCGATCGCGTCTTCCTCCAGGACCAGGGACTCGGCGCCGAAAATCGCCAAGAAGCGTTCCATGAGGAGCGGAATATCGTCGGTCCGGTCGCGGAGCGGCGGAATGACGATGGGAACGACGTTGAGCCGGAAAAAAAGGTCTTCCCGGAAGCGACCCGCCCGGCATTCGGCCTCGAGGTTCTTGTTCGTCGCGGCGATGATCCGTACGTCGACGTCGATCGTCCGCTCGCCGCCGATCCGCTCGATCTTGCGCTCCTGGATGGCCCGGAGTACCTTGGCTTGGGCGGAGAGCGACATGTCGCCGATCTCGTCCAGGAAGAGGGTTCCCCCCGAGGCCAGTTCGAAGCGGCCCTTACGGCCCGCGATCGCGTCGGTGAAGGCGCCCCTCTCATGGCCGAAGAGTTCGCTCTCTATCAACGTGTCGGGGATGGCGGCGCAGTTAACCTCCACGAAGGGTCTGGCGGCCCGCGTGGATCGGCGATGTATGGCGTGCGCCACGAGCTCCTTGCCGGTGCCGTTTTCGCCCATCACGAGGATGCGCGCGTCGCTCGCGGCGGCCTGCGTGATGCGTGAACGGACGTCGTCCATGGCGGCGCTCGTACCGATGAGTTCTTCCTCAATGGCGGGCGAGCCCTGCTTCAAGCCCGCGTTCTCGGCGCGCAGCTTCCGCATGGCGAGGGCGTTGCGGGTGACGGTGAGGACTTTTTCAAGGGAAAGCGGCTTCTCCAGGAAATCGAAAGCGCCGAGCTTCACCGCCCGCACTGCCATATCCACGTTCGCGTGGCCTGAGATCACCACGACTTCCAATTCGGGCCATCCGGCGCGGATACGCTCCAGCGCTTCAAGGCCGCCCATGCGCGGCATCCAGACATCCAGGAAGACCAAGTCGATCGGACGGCTCTCCAACAGCGCGAGCCCTTCTATCGCATCCCCCGCGGAATATACGCGGTAGCGTTCGTCCTCGAGTATGGAGCCGAGCGCGCTACGGATGCCGGGTTCGTCGTCGATTACCAATATCTCATTCATGGATTGCTTGGACCTTCATCGCTTGTTGTTCGGTTCCGATCGAGGGGCAGGTCGATGTAGAAGGTGGTGCCGACACCCGCGGCCGAGTCGAACCAGACTGTCCCGCCCATATCCGTGACGATTCGTTCCACGATGGATAGGCCGAGTCCTGTACCTTTCTCTTTCGTCGTGAAATACGGCGTAAAGATGTGGGGCCGATCCTGTTCCGGAATTCCCGCTCCGTCGTCCCGGACGCTCAGTCTACAATAGCGGCTATCCCTCTTTTTGACAAGATCGGCCCGGAATTCCAATTTTCCCGATCCGTTCATAGCATCGACGGCGTTCAGGATGAGGTTCGCGAGCACTTGAGCCAGGTGGCGCCGATCCGCGTTGACGGCGAAATCCGCCTCGATGGCCTCATAATCGAACTGGACCGATGGATAGGACGCGCGGTAGAGGGCCGCCGACTCCTCCACCAGTTCGCGGATCTTGATGAGGGAAAGCGTAGGCGGCGGAAGCCGGGCGAACGCCCGGAATTCCGATAGCATGGTGGAGAGGCCGTCCACCTCCTGGATGATGGCCATCATGGAAGGCTCCAGGATCTCGGCCAGGCGATCCGGGTCGGTCTTGAAGCGACGTAGGACCCGTTCCGCCGAAAGCCGGATCGGCGTGAGGGGGTTCTTGATCTCGTGCGCGAGCCGTTGGGCTACGTCCTGCCAAACGTTTATCTTCTCGGCTCGTAGCCCCGCGGCGCGCGAGCTCTGGAGGTCATGCACCATCGAATTGAAGGAAGCGACCAAGGCGCCGAGCTCGTCCCCGGGCCGCGCGAAGATTCGTATGGAGAAGTCGCCCTCCGCCACCCGGCGCGTGGCCTCAGCGAGGCTCACGATGGGCTGGGTCACGGCCGAGCTGAGGGAAAACGAGATGATGACGGCCATGAGGAGGGTCGGGAGAGAGAACGTCGCGTAAAGGAGGAGGAGAGTCCTTGAGAGCCTGGTCTGCAGGGATGAGACGGCCGCGGTTCTCTCTACGGCCTTCTCGATCCCGCTCACGCGCTGATCGAAACCGGGCCCCAGGCTGAACGTCGCGACCCGTATCCTGGCGGGATTGTCGGCCAGGACGTACCGCGCCGCGTCCCGGTCGCGCTGGTCGCTCCTCGGGAGGAATCCGCTCTTGATGGCCGGCTGGCCATCCAAGGCGAAGCGCCGGTCTCCGGCGAAGGCGCTCTGCCTCCACCGATCCTTGCCGATCCGTTGGAATTCTTGGACGGCCGCGTACGCCTCGTCTTCCGCGGCGAGCATGGCCGCCGCACCCCGCTGGTCGCCGGCCTCGGCCGCGCCGAGGGCGCGAGCGGTGACGCTCGAGAGAGCCGCTCGCTCCAGGGCCGCGAGCCGGTACCGGTACGCGTCGAGGGCGAACCAGCGCGCGTCCTCCAAGGCGACGGCGATGTCCGCGGACGACCAGGCTTTGAGGATTTCCCCGACGAAGCGGGCGGTGATGATGGTGCTCGGCGCGGAGGCGAGCACGGCGGCCAGCATGAAGTAGGCGAGGATCCGGGCGCGGAGTTTCCCGCCCGCTCTCCTCTGCGAGGCATCGCGCGCGAGCCTAATGACCGCGACGGCGAGGAACGCGAGGAGGACGACGGGGACGCTCAGGAAAATGGCGATGGCGTACGAAGCCGTATTCCGATCGGATTCGAGCGTGTTCGCGAAGAAGGAAGAGGAAAAAAGGACGCCGAGGATGCCGAGGAGAAGGTAGATGAAAACGAGGCTCGGAAGGCCGAGGATGACCGTGTCGTATCGCGTCCTGATGGAACGCATGCTCAGCGCCACGTTGCCTCCCGGCGCCCGGTTCAGTCTTCCTCGAACTTGGAATCGAAGAGCTTGACCATGGCCTCGATGGCATCGTTTTCGTCCCCGCCCTCGGCTATGAGTTTGAGGCTCGTGCCGTAGCTCGCCCCGAGCGTGATGATGCCCATGATGGATTTGCCGTTGATGCGGTCGTTTTCCTTCTCTATGTATATCGTCGACTGGTAGCGGCTCGCCGTTTGGACGAGGAGCGCTGCCGGGCGCGCGTGGATGCCGGCCCGGTTCTTGATAGTCACCATCCGTTCGATCATGTTTCGTCCTTCCGTATTAGATGATATCGTCTTGACCGAAATAAACCGATCGCGCCGCGTCGCTCTCGATCCACTTCAGCACGTTCTGGTTGAATTCCTTCGCCGAGTAATACCCCATCTTCTTGAGCCGTTCGTTCATGGCGGCGGTCTCTATGATGATGGGAATATTCCGTCCGGGTTTTACCGGTATCTCGAGCTTCGGGATCTTGACCCCGAGCACGTCCATGTAGGTTTCCTGGGTCCCGATGCGGTCGTAGACCTTCTCGGAATCCCACTCCTCCAATTCCACGACGAGTTGGATCTGCTTCTTGTCGCGGATCGCGCCGACGCCGTACAGGTGGGTGATGTTGATGATGCCGAGGCCGCGGATCTCCATGTGGTGGCCGATGATCTTGTTCGCCCCGGCGCCCATGAGGATATTGCCGTTCACGCAGCGGATGTCCACCACGTCGTCCGCGACGAGGCGGTGCCCGCGTTCGATGAGCTCGAGCGCCGCTTCGCTCTTGCCGACTCCCGAGTCTCCGAGGATGAGGATGCCGACGCCGTACACTTCCACGAGGACGCCGTGCATGGTCTTCTGCGGCGCGAAAAGGTTGGAAAGGAGTCGGAGTATACGGGATGAGAATTCGGCTGACGGGAGGTCGGTCTGCAGGATCGGGCACTGGGCCTTCTCGGCGAGAGTGAAGAAGATCGGATCGGGCGTGAGATTATGGGTGAATATGCAGCAGGGGATCGCGTATTCGAAGAGCTTCTCGATCGTATCGGTCTTGTTTTCTTCCGCGAGCTTACGCAGGTAGGCGACTTCGCCCCGTCCGAAGATCTGGACCCGCTGGTACGCGAAGGAGTCGTAGAAACCCGACAACGCGAGGCCGGGGCGGTTGAGGTCCGGGATGCTGATCTCCCTGGACAAGCCTTTGCGCCCTCCGATGCAGCGCAGGTTCAAGGAGTTGTGCTCCTTCAGGTCGATATCGATGAGATCGAGGACCGTGAACCGTTTTACGGCCATGGCCGTCATGATAATCGAAACCGCCCGTTCGCGCAACGCCGCTTCGGCGTGGCGTGATAAGCCGGCGAAGCGTGACGCCGCGAGCGGGTCGCCGCGAGCGTGACGCCGCGAGCGGGTCGCCGCCATGTGCGTTTCTCTAGTGAGAATCACGTGAACTGGTTGACAGGATCTGATCGGAAAGCTACTCTCCTTGTGAAATATTTCACAAGGAGAGTGGCCTGATGGCTGAGCTGCCGGAACCGAGTACCGAGCGCCTGCTGCAACTGACCCGCGTGCTTGAGAATATCCGTGCGAAATCGGTGACGTCCTCCGAAATCGAAACGCGTACGGGTTGGTCGAGCCATACGATCCGCAAAGATATTTCCTATCTCCGGGGCGAGTTGTCCTCCGGCGCGGGCTACGATGTCGCCTCCCTTAAGGAGGCCATAGAGACGGCCCTGGGCTTGAACGCGGTGCGGAAGTGTTGCGTCGTCGGCCTCGGCAGGTTGGGTTCCGCCTACCTCAACTTCCCCCTGGCCGAGGGGGGCTTCCAATTGGTCGCCGGATTCGATTCCAGCGTCAACCGCGTGGAGATCTTGAGATCGCCGGTGCCGTTGTACCCCGCGTATAAGATGGGGGAGGTCATTTCTCGGTTCGGCATCGAGATCGCGCTCCTTTGCGTGCCGTCGACCGCCGCCCAAGCCGCCGCGGATCGGCTCGTGGCCGCGGGAATCCTCGGCATCGTGAACTTCGCCTCGGTGGCGTTGCAGGTGCCGGCGAATATCTCGGTGCGCAACGTCAATGTCGTGGATGAGATGCGCGCGGTCGCCGCCCGCATCAGCTGTTCCCGCCCTGCCCCTGCGGAGTCCGGCTCCGAGCCGCCTTCCGCAGCGAAATTACACGAAGGAGAATGAGATGAAACGCGTTTACAACTTTTCCGCCGGACCTTCCATGCTCCCGCTCGCCGTCCTCGAGCGCGCCGCCGCAGAAATGACCGACGCCAACGGTACGGGACAGTCCGTCATGGAGATGAGCCATCGGTCCAAGGACTACAAGCCCATCATCGAGGGCGCCGAAGCCCTCCTCCGCGAGCTCATGGGGATACCCTCGAATTACAAGGTCCTCTTCCTCCAGGGCGGCGGGTCCCTCCAGTTCTCCATGATTCCCCTCAACCTGGCGGCTCCGGGCGCGGACGGCGCGAAGCGCCGTATCTCCTTCGTCGACACGGGCGTGTGGGCCTCCAAGGC
>JAEWSV010000183.1 GCA_023398155.1 Spirochaetota bacterium | reverse complement strand
GCCCTGGACTGCGCCAGCTCCGAGCTCTTCGACGAGGGCGGCAAGAAGGGCTACAAGTTCTGGAAATCCAACCCGGACAAGATCTTCTCCGCGGACGAGATGATCGAGATCTACACCAAGTGGGTGGCCAAGTACCCGATCATCTCCATCGAGGATCCGCTCGACCAGAACGACTGGGACGGCTACGTGAAGATGACCAAGGCCCTCGGTTCCAAGATCCAGATCGTCGGCGACGACTTCTTCGTCACCAACACCAAGCGGCTGGAGAAGGGCATCGCCATGGGCGCCTGCAACTCCATCCTCATCAAGGTCAACCAGATCGGCACGGTCACCGAGACCTACGAAGCGGTCGAGATGGCCAAGCGCGCGGGCTACACCGCCGTCATCTCCCACCGCTCCGGCGAGACCGAGGACAGCTTCATCGCCGACCTCGTCGTCGCGCTCGAGACCGGCCAGATCAAGACCGGCTCCATGAGCCGCACCGACCGCATCTGCAAGTACAATCAGCTCATGCGCATCGAGGACATGCTGGAAGGCGTGTCCGAGTACGCAGGGCGCAAGGCGTTCTACAACCTCAAGAAGTAGTTCGCGCCGCACATCCCGCGCACGGAAGCCGTCCCGAAAGGGGCGGCTTTTTTGTTGGGGGAGCGCACTAGCCGGCAAAAGGCAGGAAGCTTGCGCAGGCACCGTCGCAGCGCAGGGGCCCGGCCGAATAATAGGCCCCGGGTGGGGTCGGGGCCTATTATTCGCCCACCCCCGCGCTGACGGTCAGGAACAGCGCACGCTTCCTGCCGTTGCGGGTAAGGGAGGTACCGCATCAAAACCGGCTCCCCCTCGGCCGGGCTTCCGCCCCACGGATACGCTCTCAGCGGAGAGTAGGATTTCTTGCGCGGGGCGGCGATCCCGGCCTACCCCCACTGCGGGAGAGGGGGTTCATTGACCGCGGAGACTGCACAATCATATAATCTCAACCGTATTCCAAGCCTCCAGGAGATTCGATGAAAGCTCCCATCGTCAAACGGATCATCGTCAAGCGCTTCCGCAGCATCCCGGCGGCCAACATTGAATTGAACAATCCACTCTTTGTCGTTGGCAGGAACGGTTCGGGCAAGAGTAACTTCGCCGATATCTTCAGTTTCATCGCCGATGCGATGCGCATGCCCTTGGAAGCCGTCTTCGATAACCGCGCGGGCATTGCATCCGTAAGGCACAAGGGAAACGGAAAAGGGTATCCGCCGAATCTTGGCATCAGGGTTGAAATCGGCGACGACGATCAAAAAATGCGCGATGGGTTCTTTTCCTTCGAAATAAAAGCGCAGCCCGATCACGGTTTTGAAGTCGTTCAGGAGCAATGTTCGCTCACGATGCGCGATGGATCTCGGGTTTGGTATGACCGAAAATCATCCTTCAAGACTAATGTAACAGGCATCCAACCGCCCATTAGCAAGGAAGCTCTCTGCCTGCCGCTCGTTTCCGGCGATGAGCGATTCGCGCCTATCTATCGGGTGCTTAACGGCTTCCGGGTATATTCGATCGTTCCACGGACGATGAAAGAGCTCCAGGACGCGGACGCAGGAACCGCGATGAAGAGCGACGGCTCCAACGCGGCGTCGGTCTTGCGCACATTGGCGCGAGACAAGGCGACTTTCGATCGGCTGCTTCGGTATTTGGCGGTCGTTGTTCCAGGTACCGATAGCGTAATGTCCGCCAGCCGCGGCAACAAAATGACGGTCGAGTATAGGCAAAACGTCGGAGATAATCGGTCGTTAAAATTCGATTCCTTCAATATGTCGGACGGGACAGTACGGGTTCTCGGTATCCTTCTCGCGCTTATGCAAAATCCGCGGCCGTCCTTAGTCGTCATAGAAGAGCCTGAGGCGACAATACACCCCGGCGCGCTCGGTGCGGTTATGGATGCCATCACTGAAGCCGCGACGGATGTCCAAGTCATCGTTACTACACATAGCCCGGACCTACTTGACGCAGCGAAATGGATCCAGAACGAGCATCTCCGCTGCATGGTATGGGAAACGGGCGTATCACATATCCTGGAGACGGATGATTCGGTGCGGGACATCCTGAAAGAGCACCTAGCGGGGGCGGGAGAACTGTTACGATCGAACGCGCTAAACCCTTCGGGATTCCGTTTGTTCACGGAATCCTTCAAGCCGGAACAGCTTCCGCTATTCAGCGACCTCACATGAAACTCATTCCGATCGTCGAAGGGCATGGTGAAGTAGACGCCGTACCGGTTCTCTTAGGCCGACTTCAAGATATTATTGGAGACTATTCATTCCAGATCGCCAGACCTATCCGCGGAACCAGCAGCGAACTGGCGGACACAGAAATGCTTGCGAATAAAGTCGTAATGGCAAGGAAGCAACAAGATTGCGCCGGCATTTTCATCATCTTCGATTCGGACGACCGTTGTCCTAAAAGGCTCGCGCCGAAACTCATCGATTCAGCTAGAAAAGCTGCGCTCGGGATACCCTGCGAAGTGGTTATGGCCCACCGGGAATTCGAAAGCTGGTTCCTCGCCGCCTTCGATTCCATTCGCGGGGCCTTACCCTTCGTTCCGCATGCGACTGCGCCAGGCGATCCAGAAATCAGGCGCAATGCGAAAGGTGCGCTTACAGCCTTGCTGCCTCGGGGTAGATCATATAGCCCCACGGTGGACCAAGCGGCACTTGCCAGGAGCTTCGACCTCGCCGCCGCGTACCGCGCATCCCGTTCCTTCCGACACTGCGCGGATGCCTTTTCGCATCTCGCAAAGGGCATCGGAACTTTTTCATGGGAATGGCCGCCTCGCGGATGGCGGTGAGCACGGCTGCTCCCAGATCGAGGATCGTTTACGGTGTCCCCGGCGCCGAGGCCGAATACTCAGCGATATCCGTTTTGGTAAAGTCGTCGCCCTTGAAGAGGAGGGGGCGATTCAGCGTGGCCGCGAGGGCGTAGGAGGCGCAGTCGCCGAGATTGAGGCCCGCGGGATGACGGCCCTTCCCGTAGCGCCGCCACGCATCCAGCGCGATCTCCGCTTGGCTTGAATCGAAGGGAAGTATCTCGATTTCCGAGACCGCCAGCAGCTCGGCGAACGCTTTGGCGCCCGCCTCCCCTTTTCGAGCCTCAACGACGATGGCCGATTCCAAACGAGTGACCGCGCTCATGAACTTTCGCCCCGGGGAGGCGAACGCCGAGATGAAGCGTTCACCTTCCGCTTCGCCGAAGAGAATCGCGCTGACGGCCGAGCTGTCCACGACCATGTCAGAACGCTCCGTCCGCGCCGTAGCCGAGGATCTCGCTTTCGGACCGAAGATCGAGATCCGGAAGCGCCGCGCAGGAAGCCGCTATGGCAGCGAGGCGCGCCTTACGCTTTTCCGCCGCTTCATCGACTCGGCTGAGCGCCCCTTCCAGAGCGGTTTTAATGGATTCGGTCACGTTCGCCCCCTCCAATTCGGCCAGCTTCAAGG
>JAEWSV010000151.1 GCA_023398155.1 Spirochaetota bacterium | reverse complement strand
TCGCCGGTCACCGCAGCGCCCGTGGCCGGGACCGCGGCGCGAGCGGCAGGGACCGCAGCGCCCGTGGCCGAAACGGCGAACGCGGCTGCGGGCACGACCGCCGAGAGCGGCGGGGCATCGGCAGGAGACCAAGTCGTGCTGCAGATCGGCTTGTTCAAGCGCGAGGAGAACGCGCGCTCGCTCATGAAGAGACTGGAAGCGGCCGGTTTCAAGGCCGCGCTCGTGAGGCGTCCCGTCGGGAAGGAAGAATACCTTGCCGTGACGGTAGCCGGCGGAAACAAGCCGAACGAGATGGCCATACGGCTCAGGGACGCGGGCTTCGAATCGTTCCCCTTGTATTGAAGGGGCTCTATCGAGATGCCGCCCCCTCCCGCCCCACGCTCATGAAGACGAGGTCCCCCTCATGCATTTCTTCAAGGCCGCGGACGCCGAGGCGGACTTTCCGTAGATTGAGCTCTTCCACGACCGAAGGCCCCCCGCGTTTGGTGCGCGAAACCCGATAGGTGCTCCGCGCCGCGTTACCTTCGCCCGCGGGCCTCAGTTCGAGCACTTCGATGCCGTCGATCTCGAAGAAGGCGTAGTTGCCCCGCTTCGCGGCGCCCGCCGTTTCCAATTCGTATCCGCCGTCGGCGAGGAAGCGGAGCCTCCCTGCCGCGCCCTCGTATTCGGCGTCCATGCGCGCCTTGGGCTTGCCGGGATTCGTTTCGCCCTTCGATTCTACGGGGACCTTTCGGTACGTGCCGTCCCAACGGCCGCCGATTCCGATCTTGAGCCTGACGTCTTCGAACACCTTCACGCGGATGGCGTCCACCGATTCCAGCTCAATATCCACGAGGCGCCTGAGGGTGGTGATGGAGATATTCTGGGTCGTGAGGTAGAGCCCGTAGCGCGTCGCGCTCGAATTGAGCCACCCGAACACTTCCTGGGTATCGTCCGCGTAGAATACGAGCTCTCTCCGCTGGGGGTCGAAGAGCAGATACTGCCGCTCTCCGGTCGGGCTGCCCTCGGGCGCGAAGTACCAAAGCCCGTCCAGGAACCGCTCGAATTTCGCCGGCGTACCGTCCAGGAGCTCCCTGACCCTCCGCTGTTCTATCTGGGTTCCGGGGACTCGGGCTGTGCCGGTACGCTCGTACCGCCGCGTGACGGGATCGAAGGTGTAGATGGTCTCGATCTGGTCCAAAAGGTTCGCGGATTCGAAGTCCCTGCCGTACGTCGCGATGCGGAAGCTTTCCCCCGCCGCCTGTCCCAGGTGGTAGGCCTGGCTGCGTTCACGCTCCAGTACGGCCGTGGACCCCTCGATCCTGAGCTCCGCTATTCGCTCGAAGGGTTCGCCGACGGCGGAGGGGAGGGTCCTGAATACGGTCAGGGTCTGTTCCCCCGCGCCGTTGAGGCCCGTCGCGACGACGCACGTAGATCGGTCCCCGATGAGGGCCTTCACGAAAAGGCTGAAGGTGCGCGGTCTCGTAGCCGCCGTGGCGGCGGTCCACATGCGGCGATACCCGCCGAGGTTCTGGTCGAAGGCGGCATAGGTGAGGTAGATGGGCCCTTCGCTCTCCGCGGTGCGGCGGAACGCTATTATCTGCTCGTCCTGCGCGTCGGCGTCGAAGTCTTGGGTTATCACGGTAACGGCGATTTCGCCCTCGTCCAGCGCGATCTTCGCGACCGTATCATCCTCGTAGGCCATCCGCTCGGCGGCGGAGGCGTCTCCGCCCTTCGTCGCCTCCTTACCAGTCTGAGGCGAAACGACCCGAATCTGCGGCGAGGCGGCATCCCGCGAGGAAGCGAACGGGGAGGGGCCGAAAAGAAGCCATAGGCAGGCGCCGGTCACGACGAGGAAGATTATCGGCAAGAAGTACTTCATCTAGTTCATCATTCTCCGCTAACCGCGACGGCGAGGGCCGTGGAGACTTTTTGTAGCACTTCCTCCCGCGTTTCCGCAAGGCCTTTCCGGCTCTTGAAGCCGGCCGCGGTCTTGTGTCCGCCGCCGCCGAAGCTTTGGGCGATGAGCGAGACGTTCACGGATCCTTTCGATCTCAGCGAACAGCGCAGCTGTCCGGTCTCGCTTTCCTTGAAGAGGAGCGAAACCTCCACGTCTTTGCATCCCAAAGGAATACTGACGAGCGGATCCGCGTCCTCGTATCGGGCGCAGGCGGCTTGGATATCCGCGCTTAACAATGTCTGGACGGCTACGCGGCCGCCCTCCTGGAGCTCCAAGGTCGCGAGGACGCTTTTCATGAGCAAAAGGGCGCCCAGTGAAGCGCTTTCGTGTAGGGCCCGGTGGATTTCGTTGGGGACCGCTCCGTAAATGGCGAGGTCCATGGCCGCCCGGAACGTCCGGGCGTCGGTCTTGGGATACATGAAGGATCCGGTGTCGTACACGATGCCCGCGAGGGCGGCCTGCGCGGCGAGCGGATCGATGGGAGCGCCGAGGCCGAGGGCGATGCGCAGGGCGAGTTCGGATGTTGAGGACGCGGTGGCATCGCGATAGCCCGGCGTTTTCTCCATCGGGGGCGGTTCGTGATGATCCACGACGAAGCTCGCGGCCGCATAGGGGACGAGCTCCTCTCCGACCGTGCCGAGGTTGGTAGTATCGGAATCGAGGACCGCGAGGGCCGATACCGCCGCCAGCGCGCCGTGTTGAGCGGGATCCCAACGTTCGATCAAGCCTTCCGGGTCCATGAACGAGAAACGGTCCTGGACGGGATCGGAGTTAACCACTCGAACGGTCTTGCCGAGGCTGCGCAAGGATTTCGCGAGGAGAATTTCCGCTCCGAGGCCGTCGGCGTCCGGCCCTTCGTGCGTCGTCAATATGAAGGAATCATGCGCCCTGAAGAATTGGAGCGCCCGGTCTAGGCCATCCACTTTTTTCTCCTCTCCGACGCGCCGGGCAGCGAATGCCTAACCGCGGAAACGCGCTTCGATTCTTCAATTCATCAATGCAAAGCGAACGACGAGCGAGCGGCGCTCCAATGGCGGTACCGGCTAATTCATTTTTCCTGAAGAACGTACGTTCTCGGCCTCGGCGAAGTTTTCAATGAAAGCCGCGGCGGCCGCCCTCACGCGGTCCGTAAGGCCGAGCCCAAGGGTGACCGCCTTCCACCCGGGATGGTCTTCTATCCTGGAAAATCTGAGTAACGCGGCCGTTTCCAGCGCTCCTTGGTCGATCGGCTCCTGCCGCAGCGCGCTCGTGAGCAGGACAAAGGCGATGGGGTTTCGGTCGGGCCGCGCGGCCTCCGCCTCCGCCGCTTCACGCAGGGCTTCTGCGTAATTCGCCGCCGCCCCAGCGGTCCCGACCGCTCGGATCGCCTTCTTGAGCGACTCCTTGGACGCGGCGTCCGAAAGGGTCGTCTCCATGATGCGCTGCGGCCGTTCCGCGAAGGCCCAAACGGTGACTCGGTCTCCCGTTTGCAGCAAGTTCTCCACCACCGCTGTGCAAAGCCAATCGGCGGCCGCGGGCCCCGACGTCCCCATGGCGGTCGAGCGATCTATGAGGAGGTATGCGTCGATTGGTTGGGTCCTCTTATCTGCCGCTTCCGTCGCGCTCAAGGCCACGACCGCGATGCACGCCGCCAAAAACAGTCGGGAAGGACGTATAACGCTGCTTCGCATACCTGTGTAATTTACCATATTACGTAGTATAGGCGACCGCAAAAAAATAAAAAACGCTTTACATTTACCGAACGATATAGATAATCTACAGACAAGGAATGATCGAAGAACGGGAATAACCGTAAAGAAGGAGTCGGATATGGGAGCCATTGACCTGCCCAAGAGCCCGAACGTATTCCATCCGGAGAAGCCGAGTGCCGTCGGTTCACGGAATTCTCTCGCCCAGGAATACCGGGATCAGCAAAAAGAAGTGAACCAGCTCCTCGAAGAGGAGACCAATAAAGTAGTCCATCACCTCAATTCCAAGCTGCCCAAGGAAGTGCTTGAGCGTTTGGACGTGATGGGCGGCGTGAAAGAAAAGCTGTACAACTACTTCAACCAGAACTACCAGAACATGTTCAACCGCTACATGGTGACGGCTGAAGATGAGATGGTGAAAAAAGTCCGCAACTATATCGACAAGGAGGAGACCAAGGTCCTCGCTCGGTATACTCCGAAAGAGATCGCGGACCTCCTGGATCAGGTAGGCGGCGCCGACAAGTTCAACACCGGAGAGATCGAGAAATCGATCATCAACATGTACGGCCATCTCCAGGGCCACATCCAGCGCGGCGTCAACGACTTGGAAACGCTCACGAACAGCCTTCTCCGTCAGAAAACGGACGTCGGCGCCTTCGTCCGCGGCGAGAACGCGTACTCCATCGTGAAGTGCGCCTTCAAGG
>JAEWSV010000123.1 GCA_023398155.1 Spirochaetota bacterium | reverse complement strand
CGCCGTCCTTCGCCCGCCTGCTCTACGACGCGGGCTTTCGGGGGACCGCCGCGGTGGCGGCCGCGGATGCCGATGCCGTCTACGAGGCGGTTCGGGCCCTCAACGCGGATGGCCGCTATTTCAAGGGCGCGATCGGCAGCCGGGACATGGCGCGCCTCGTATCCGCGGCGCGGATGACGGGCGGCGGCTCCGTCCGGCGCGTCGACGATGGCGGTTAAGGCGAAAATAAGAAAAGGCGCTGATTGCGTTCGGACGGTCTTTTCCCTAAGCTGGAGCGTATGAAGCTGCGTGAAAAGACCGGATCCGCTTCGGCCCCTTCGGCCGAGACGATCGTGCTCGTCCTGATACTGAGCCTGATCGCGTCGTTGCGCTTTTTCGGTTACCTGCTTTTCCACACCTTCGCGGAATTATTCAGCGTCGTCATCGCATCCGCCTATGCAGTCATCGCCTGGCACTCCAGGAAGATAGCGGTCGAATCCTCGATCGGGGCCCTGGGGATCGCGTACGTATTCGTCGCGGTCCTGGATACCGTCCATACCCTGGCGTACGCCGGTATGGGCGTATTCGTCGGCTACGACTTCCCCGCCAACCAGGTCTGGGTCGTCGCGCGCTTTCTGGAGGCGCTCGCGCTCTGCTGCTTTCCCTATCTCGATATGCGGAGGACGGCGCACGCCCGGGCGGCGTTCGCCGCCTATCTGTCGGTAACGGTCGCCGGTCTCGCCTCCATCTTCGTGTTCAGGAACTTTCCCGCCTGTTTCGTCGCCGGCGCGGGACAGACGCCGTTCAAGATAGGAGCCGAGATCGTCATAATCTTGATCCTCATCGCCGCCGCGGCGGTCCTCAGGTCCAGGCGCGGCGCCTACTCCTCCCCCGTGTACCGTCTGCTGCTGCTATCGATAATCTTCACGATCCTGTCCGAGCTATCTTTCATGGTGTACCTAAGCAACTACGACTACTTGAACCTCCTGGGCCATATCCTCAAGATCGTTTCATTCTATCTCGTCTATCGGGCAGTCGTGGTCACCTGCCTCGAGCGTCCTCAGGAAATCCTATTCACCGAACTACGGAACACGTCGGAAGAGCTCCGTCGATCGAACGAGGCCAAGGACCATTTCATCTCCATCTTGAGCCACGACCTGCGCGGCCCCTTGGCGGGCATCCTCTCCCTTGCCTCGAGCTATACCGAACAAGAGGGGCGCGCTCCCGACGGATCCGAGATCGTGGCTTTGGCCGAGATCGGCAAAGCCGCCGATTCGTCGTTGCGCCTCATGGAGCGCGTCTTGGCTTGGGCCAAAGCCCGGGGGGGGAATTTCGCGCCCAAGCTGGAAAGCGTAGATACCGCCGTCGCGATCGGGTACGAGATCCAGGCAGTCGAAGGGCGGGCGGCGCGGAAGGGCGTGAGGCTGATCGTTGAACTCGCGCGCGAACCGCGGGTCGTGACGGATGCGGACATGCTTTCCCTGATCGTCAGGAACATACTGCAGAACGCGGTGAAATTTACGAGCGCCGGGACCGTGACCGTCTCCACCGGACTCCGCGGAGGGTCGTTTTACTTCGAAGTCGCGGATACCGGTATCGGGATGGACGAGGATATCCTCGGGCGTCTCTTCGATCCGACTTCACGCGTCACCACCGCCGGTACCGACGGGGAGAAGGGCAGCGGCTTCGGCCTCGTGCTCTGCGCCGAAATCGCGGCCCGGCTCGGCGGAACGCTCGCCGCGAATAGCCGCTCGGGGGCCGGGAGCGTCTTCACGCTTTCGCTTCCGGTCGGGCGATCCGATGAGTAACCGCGGCGGGGACATTCGCCGCCGCGCCGCAGCAGCCATGCCGTCGCCGCGCCGCCGCAGCCATGCTGACGCAAGGCCGCCAAGGTAGCCGTAGCCGGGCCGCGGCGGCAAGCCGGGACCTAGGTATCCTTCCTGCCCCGGGCGATGACGAGCTTGCCGCTCCGCACCGATTCCAGGATGCCGTGCTTCTCCAGCATGAGCTGGAAGGCGTCGAGCTTGCTGCTCGTGCCCACCACCTCGAAGGTCGCGGTGTCCTCGGTGAGGTCCACGCTCCGCGCGCGGAAGTGGTCGGCCACTTGGAAGATCTCGGTGCGGCGGTCGGCGGGGCAGGATACCTTGATGTAGGCGAGCTCGCCCTCCACCGTCTCCTCGCCCGTATGGTCCGCCACGTGGACCACGTCCACGAGCTTCTCCAGCTGAAGGGCGATCTGTCGCAGGGTCTCCCGGTCGCCGGAGGAGACGATGGTCATCCGGGAAAACTCGGGATGGTGGGTCGGCGAGACCGTGAGGCTCGCCAGGTTGAAGCCGCGCCGGGAAAAGACCAGGGCGACGCGGATGAGGACGCCGGCTTTGTTGGAAACGAGGAGGCTCAGGGTGTGTCGTTCTTCGCCGTTCATCAGGTGCTCCCCTTGGGTTTTTCCACCGGCCCTTCCGGCCTCTCCAAGAGCATCTTGGAATAGTCCGCTCCGGCGGGAATCATCGGGAAGACGTTGTCCTCCCGCTCCACTTCGGCGTGGATGAGGCAGGGGCCGGGATAGTCCACGGCTTCCCGCAGCACTTTTTCCGTCTCTTCCGGTCGCCCGATATGGAAGCCCTTAATCCCGTACGCCTCGGCCAGCTTCACGAAGTCGGGGTTGTGCTCCATGGCCACTCC
>JAEWSV010000100.1 GCA_023398155.1 Spirochaetota bacterium | reverse complement strand
GGGTGGTGGGGTGGTAACTGTCATTCCCCTCCTAGTTCGCCTTTTAGCCATACGTATGTTTCCGGCCAACGGTCGCATTCTGGCGATGAAAGGATATCAGTGGCCAAGTCCCCGCGCCGAAGCATCTTCGCGATTGACTCGTGATCTTCGCGGGACTCGTCCGGGCAACCTCGGAGAAGTTCGGAGGCGATTCGTGAGCGCTCGGCCGTAGGGCGGCCACCCGCTGCTCCATTACGAGAGGAAGCGACCGAACGACCGCGCTTACTCGCCGCAAGCCTCGCTGCCGGGTTTTCTTTGATCGTTTCCGGGGTCAGAGCCCGCATGCGCCCGGTGGTTGCGTCGAGGTCGCGGTCAAGCTCGATGTATACCGGTACTCCCGGGTAGCCATTGTCCTCGATGGATCCGTCAGATATCCACGCGCTCGCCCATCTGTCCCCGTGGGCGCGCTCGCGGGATAGGCGGGATCGGATAGCCTTCGGCGTTCTGGCCCCGTAGTAGCGCTCAAAAGTTCCGTTGTCACCTTCTCCCGAAAAGATCACCATATCGCCTTTGGTTAAATCCACGTTGTCCTCCTATGGCTATAGCCGACGCCGTAGCGTTTCGGCCGGGGAGCCACCCCGGCCATCATCGTGGCGATTAGGCTGCCCAGTCGATCCGCTCGATAAACCGATTGAAGAGTGTCCAGGCATCAAAAGCATTTCTGCTTTCAAACTTTACAATTTCATCACTTTTAAGCCACCGAACTAAAATCTTGCCATCGGTCGCTTCGACGATTTCCGCATCCTCTCCAGCTTTGCGGGTCCCGATCACATTACCGATTACTTTGTCCATTTCGTCCTCCTTTGCTTGATCTTGATATAAGTATATCCTACCGCTAGGATATTTGCAAGGGAAATGTATAGTAATATTTTGTGATGATATTTTACCTGTATCCGTCCGCCTCCGCCCTTAACTCTTCCGCCGTTATATCCCCCGCGTACAGCCTCAGCAACGTCCACGTCGCCCACGGTAGGTCCCTGTGCCCAGGTTGCTCAGGCGGCGCGGTGTAGCGGCGGAAGGTTCGGCCGTCAACGCCGACGATGCGGGAGGCTTGCATCTGCGAGATCCCGCGCTCTTTTAGCCATTCGCGCAGGGCTGTGTGGTTCGGTACCTTACGCATAATTTTCCGCCGACGTCGCTTCTAGGACGTATACGCGCTCCCGAACGATTTCGCCCATGGGGTCGTATACGTAGATCATTGCGTCATACTCCACGACCTGGAGGCCGCCCTTGAGCCACGCCTCCCTGATCGCCTTCCGCTTCTCCTCGACGACCTCCAGCGGCCGCGGCTTCCCGTTCTCGGTGGTTCGGACATATCGCTTCATTCTTTCCATCCCTGATAGGGCCCCCGAAGGGGCCCGGCTTGGGTTACACGAAGCTAGCTTCGTGGTCCTTTCGGATCATGACCGCTTCCTGGTGGAGGTCGGACTTGATCCTCTCCGCGAGGCGGAGGATGAGTTTGTCATCCTCGACCTCGTAGGAGGCTTCGATCACGTAGACCGGCTCCTCTATGAGGGCTCCGGACCCCGCGACGTAGCCGCCCATGGCTACGGTCTCGGTGTACCCGCCGAAGGCCGCTGCCATGGTGGCCTTGACTTCCCGGCGGATCGCGTCCACGATCTCTACAGGGGCCGCGCGGTCGTACATGGTCGTCGGTACCATGATCCGGTAGTAGTGCTTCATCTTTCATCTCCTGGAGGAGGGCTTGCCCTGCCGTACGGCGGGCGTCGTCATCTCTCGATGACTGTTTTAGTATAGGGCATAATGCCCTATATGTCAAGCGTAAGGTTATCGCATATCTTTGCGGAAACTATAGAACAGCTATAACTAAGCGTTCTAAAAATACATGTATATCGTTATGGAATAATAATATACCGTAGAGCAACCCGCAACCAAAACCAAACACTCTTCCTATTGCCGCTATCAAACAAAGTGAAGGCCAAAAGGCCGGTTGGAAGCGAAGCTCCGGAAGGAGCTTCGTTTTTTTTGGGGGGGGAGGGGAGCCCTGGATCCGTAGGCTCCTCAAAATAGAGGTGCGCTCCTTGATCCCTCGTGTTAGAGTGATCGGATGGAAGTCGGAATAGAATCGGAAGTCGCGGCGGTCGCCGCGATGGCCCAATCTTTGGAAAAGGCGATAGCCGGCGTTTTCGTGGGATCGACGAAAGCCGTTCGGCTCGCGGTCCTGGGCCTCGTCTCGGGACTCCACGTGCTCGTGGAAGACATACCGGGCGTGGGAAAAACCACGCTTGCGCTCGCGCTCTCGCGGGCGGCGGGCCTGGACTTTTCCCGTATCCAATTCACGCCCGATCTCTTGCCCGGCGACGTGCTCGGCATGAACGTCTGGGACGCCGGAAGGCGAGAATTCGTCTATAAGGCCGGTCCCATCGCCGCCAATTTCGTTTTAGCCGATGAACTCAACCGAGCCTCCCCTCGGACGCAATCCGCCTTCCTGGAGGCGATGCAGGAGGGAAAGACGACGATCGACGGGCGTACCGTCGACCTGCCTTCTCCGTTCTTCCTGATGGCCACCCAGAACCCCCAGAATTTCGGAGGCACTTTCCCGCTTCCCGAGGCGGAGCTGGACCGTTTCGGCCTCTCTTTCTCCATCGGTTACCCTTCGGGCGAGGAGGAGTCGGAGATCCTCCGGCGCTGGACGCCGAAGGATGCGGCCGCGGCCGTCGCTCCCATAGTGACGCCCTGGGAGGGGGAGTCGGCTTCTTCGAGAGTCGCCGTAGAGCGCGCGCGCAAGGCAGTCCTCGCGGTCCGCGTATCGCCGGCGCTCCGGGATTATATCGTCACCATCGCGCGCGCTACGCGGTCCTCAGCGGAGATCCGGCTGGGGGCGAGCCCCCGCGCGGCCGCCTTCCTCCAGCACGCGGCCCGGGCCGAGGCCGCCTTGCGCGGAAGGTCCTTCGCCATCCCTGAGGACGTGGAGGCCGTCGCGCCCGCGGTCCTCGCGCATCGGCTGGCCCTTTCCTCGCAGGCGCGTCTCGCGGGGACGGACGCCGTGCGGATCGCGACCGCCCTCGTGGCCTCGGTGGGCAAGCCCACGGGGCTGTAATCGGTGACCGTTCGAGTACGGCCCTTGCCGGCCGTGGCCTTTCTTGCCGTCGCGCTCACTCTGGACGCGACGCGGGGCCTAGCGGGGCCGCTCTCCCGCATGGCTGCGGTCCTTCCCGTCCTCTTCGCCCTCGCTTCCTTGGCTCATCTGGCCGCCACGTGGGCAGCCTTCGGGTTCCATGAGGAATTCTCAACGGACCATCCGCTCAAGGGAGACGTCATCCGCTACTCCATCCATTTACGGAACGGTCTTCCTTTTACCGCCGCGTCCGGACGCTGCCGCTTCGCCTCCGTGGGGCCGCTGTCCGGAGGTTTCGAAGAGCTGCCCTTGCAGCTCGGCGGGGGAGAAGCGACGAGCAGGGCGTCGCGGATCGCTTGCGCCTATCGCGGCGTGTACGTGATCGGCGCGCGGTCGTTCATGCACCGCGGGGCCCTCGGCATCCTCGAACTCGAACATGAAGTGGAACCGCGCGTCTTCTACGTATATCCGGAGATCGTGCGGCTCGGGCTCCTCGTGGATAAACTCGCGGAGGGCGGGGACGAGGAACGCGGCTCTTCGGGCGGCGGATCCCTCGATCCCACCGTGATCGATGGCCTGCGTC
>JAEWSV010000035.1 GCA_023398155.1 Spirochaetota bacterium | reverse complement strand
GGCAACAAGTGCGCATCCGGAACCGGCGAGTTCCTCAAGCAACAACTCGCCCGTATGGACATGAAGCTCGCCGACATCGACGGAGTGAGCGACGAAGCGAAGGTCCTCTCCCTCTCCACCCGCTGCTCGGTCTTCATGAAGAGCGACTGCACCCACCGGCTCAACAAGCGCGAAGCGACCAAGGACGACATCGTCCTCTCGCTGTCGGACGTCATGGCCGTAAAGGTCGTGGATTTCCTCAAACGGGCCAAGGTCACCAAAGGCCGAGTCCTGCTCACCGGCGGCGTCACCCTCAACCGGCATATCGTGCGTTTCATCCGAGAGAAGGCACCGCACATCGAATTCATCGTTCCCGAAGTCGCCTCGGTCTTCGAAGCTTTCGGCGCGGCCCTCCTGGCCGCCGATTCCGGCACCCCGCTCCCGACCGTGGACAAGCTGCTCGTCCCGAACGCGGTGCGCTTCGATTCGCTTCCCGATCTCAAGAAATGGCGGGACAAGGTCCGCACCTTCCAGAAACCGGACGGAGAAGTGATCGCGGGCCGCGAGTACATCCTCGGCGTGGACGGCGGTTCCACCACCACCAAGGCCTGCCTCGTGGACGCGGAGACCGACAGAATCGTCGCGAGCCACTACGGCCGTACCCACGGCGACCCGGTCAAGGCGCTCAAAGAATGCCTCCAGGTGATCCGCGACAAGATTGCGAAAGACACGAAGGGCGGCTCGGTGAACATCTCGCTCACCGCGACCACGGGCTCTTCCCGAGAAATCCTCGGCGTGTTCTTGGAGACGCCCGGCGTCTACAACGAGATCATCGCCCACGCGGTGGGCACCACCTACTTCGATCCGGGCGTGGAGACCATCTTCGAGATCGGAGGCCAGGACGCCAAGTACGTTCTCCTCAAAAACGGCGTGCCCATCGACTACGCCATGAACGAGGCCTGCTCGGCGGGCACCGGTTCCTTCCTTGAAGAATCTGCCTCCGGCGACCTCTCCATCCACAGCGCGAAGGACATCGGCCCCATCGCCCTTCAGGCGGACGCGCCGCTCAAGTTTGGCGAGCACTGCTCGGCCTTCATCAACTCCGACATCCGCAAGGCCATCCAGCAAGGCGCCGCGCGGGAAAACATCACCGCCGGCATCGTGACTTCCATCGTCGCAAACTACCTGAACCGCGTGGTCGGCAACCGGACCATCGGCGGCAAGGTCTTCCTCCAGGGCGGCGTCGCCAAGAACGAGGCCGTGCCGCTCGCCTTCGCGATGATGCTCAACAAGGAGATCCTCGTGCCGCCCTCGCCCGAGCTCATGGGCTGCTTCGGCGTGGCCTTGCTCGCCAAGCGCAAACGGGCCGAGGGGCTCCTGGAAGATATGAAGATCGAGCTGGAGCCGCTCATCACCCGCGAGATCGGCTACGAGCGCGTCTTCAAGTGTCAAGCCTGCGAGAACAACTGCTCCATCCAGGTGCTCAAGGTCAACGGGCACCCGTACATGTTCGGCGGACGCTGCAACAAGTACACGAACATGCGAAAGGCCGTGAAGGACGTCCCGGTCTTCGATTACGTCGAAAAGCGGAACAAGCTCCTTTTCGAGGAGTGCGCGGCGAGCGCGGCGGACTTCGCGGCCAAGAGGGACTTCACGGTCGGCATCCCGCGCGCCTTCTCGGTCCATACCCTCTATCCCCTCTATTCGTGGTTCTTCCACGAGCTGGGGATCAAGACCTTCCTTTCCGAGGAAGTGGCCCACGACGGTGTGGCGCGCGCGGAGAGCACCTATTGCTTCCCCGCGGAGATCGCGCACGGCGCGGTCCAGGACTGTCTGGACAAGGGCGCCGACTACATTTTCCTTCCGCATTTCCGCGACATGGAAAGCTATGAGGAGAAGGTGCACGCGAACTTCTGCCCGATCACCCAGAGCCTCCCCTACTACATCAAGAAGGCCTTCCCCGATGTCGACGAGAAGCGCCTCCTGCCCCTCGTGGTGAGCTTCAAGTTCGGCGAGAAGAAGGCCCTGGAACACTTCACGACCTTCGCCGCCCTGCTCGGCATCGGCGAGGCGGAGACCAAGGCCGCTTTCGAGGTGGCCTTGGCCAAGCAGAACGAGTACTTCAAGCGGGCCCGGAAGATGGGCGAAGAAGCGCTGGCCGAAGCGAAGAAAGCCGAGCGGCCCGTCATCGCAGTGCTCGGGAGGCCTTACAACGCCTTCACGCCCGAGGCGAACATGGGCATCCCGCGCAAATTCACCACGCGCGGCTATTCGGTCATCCCCTTCGACATCCTTCCGATCGGCGACGAGAAGATCTTCCCGAACATGTACTGGTACTACGGCCAGCAGGACATGAAGGCCGCGACGCTGCTCGCGGAACAGGACAACGTCTACGTCACCTTCATCACGAACTTCTCCTGCGCCCCGGATTCCTTCATCCTCCACTACCTCAAGTGGATCATGGGAGCGAAGCCCTTCCTCGTTCTGGAGCTGGACTCCCATTCGGCCGACGCCGGCGTGGACACGCGCGTGGAAGCCTTCCTGGACATCATCGACGGGTACCGGGCCAAGAAGGCGGAGGTCGAGGGCGAGCGCTACGACAACGGCTGGAAGCTGAAGTACGGGGACGGCGAGGATATCCGCCTTGAGAACGCGAAGACCGGCGAGAAGGTGCCGGTCAGGAACAACAAGCGGACCAAATTGCTGCTCGCGAACATGGGCAACATCGCGACCGCGTACATGGCCGCGGCCCTGCGCGGCGTCGGCGTCAACGCCGAGGCCCTGCCCCTGGCGTCCAGCAAGACCATCCAGCTCGCCCGGTCCCACGCATCGGGCAAGGAATGCGTCCCGAGCCACCTCGTGCTCGGCGAGGCCCTGGAGTACTTCGGCTCGGATAAGTACCGGAAGGACGAGCTCTACCTACTCTTCGTCCCCATCACCACGGGTCCCTGCCGCACGGGGCAGTACTTCGTCTACTACGAGAACCTCTTCCGCGATCTCCGCCTGGAGAACGTCGTGGTCTTCACCCTCTCCGCGGACAATTCGTACACGGAGCTCGGCCCCGATTTCGCCAAGGACATGTGGAAGGGCATCGTCGTTTCGGACTACATGAAGGACATCCAGACAGCCCTCCGCGCCGTCGCCGCCGACCCGGCCGCGGCTCAGGCAGCCTTCGAGGCCTCGTGGCTCGGCATGATGGAGGCGGTGGAGAAGCGGCCCAAGGACGTCTGGAAGGAGCTGCGCCGCATCGCCCTCGACGTCAAGAAGATCCCGCTCAAGGCTTCGGTGGAGAAGAGCCCGAAGGTGCTAATCGTCGGCGAGATCTACGTCCGCCGCGACGACTTCGCCGTCGGCGAGCTTATAGAGCTCATGAGCGACCGCGGCATCGTCGTGAAGGTCTCTTCCATCGCGGAGTGGATCCACTACCTGGACTTCGTGCGCGAGTACGCCCTCAAGAAGCTCATCCGCCTCCAGCCGGCTTGGAAGCGGCCGATCTCCGAACCCGCCCGCAAGCTCGCGATACTCCGCGTGGAGGAGTGGTGGAAACACTCGGTGGAGAAGAAGGTCAAGTCTATCCTCGGGGAGACCGGCCTGATCCCCGAAACGCCCCACGACATGCGCGAGATCATGGCGAACACCCAGGAGCACTTCGTCAATCTGGAGCTCAACTCGGAGATCGCCGTCTCATCGGGCGTCGCGGCGACCGCCATGCAGAAGGGCTATTCGGGCATCGTCAACATCTCGCCCTTCGCCTGCCTCATCGGCCGCGTGATCGAGGGTATCTTCACCCCCTGGGCCCGCGACCGTAACTATCCGACGATCTCCGTCGAGGTGGACGGCAACCAGCTGCCTCCGAACATCGTGAACAAGCTCAACATCTTCATGGTCAACGTCCTCCGCTTCAAAGGGAACGAGGACCTTTCCAGCCTCATCGACGGGGCAGGGGCAGGAACCCAGGCCGGTGCCAAGGGTGGCGCGACCGACGCCGCAGGAGCTTCGGGCGGCGGGCGCAAGACCGTGAACGCGGTTCCTCTCAGCGCCGCAGAGGCCGCCGCGGAAGCGGAGCGGGACGGAGAATCCCGCGTTGCGGTAGGCGCCGCGGACCGCGATCCGAACGATTGCGCTTCCTGCGGCGGGAATTGCGGCCGATAAGCCGAGCCATCGCGGAAAACCAACCACCCACGGGTCAGGCGTCATGCCGGGCCCGTTTTTTTTGCCCCGGAGCGATACTATATTCCCCAATACGGCCGGTTTGATATGAAAACCGGGCACGCCTATATTAAAATGAGCATATAGCTCCCAAGGAGGCCCACCCATGGGCCAAGGTATGATTCAAAAGTTGGTCGACGTATTGATGAATATCGCGCGCGAGCTCGGCGTAGAATGCGCGTGCGCGGAGGTTGAGCGGATCGCGGTGATGGTGCACCGCATCATGTCGTACCAGTCCCGACAGTTCCACACCCTCGAACACGTCTTCGGATTCCAGGAAGGCGCCGACGCTATCACCATGATGGCTGCGATCTTCCATGACGTCATCTATCGGCAGGTAGACGGTGGGCTGCCGCCCGAGACCGAATCCATGCTGTCGCCGTTCCTCATCGATGAAGGCGGCAGGACGCGGCTATCCTTCGCCGCCGGATCGGGGGACCGGGCCTTCGAACTCTGCTGCCGCGTTTTCGGAATCGAGGACGAGGCCAAAGATTATCCGCCGGGAGGGCTCAACGAATTCTTGAGCGCCCTCGCTATGGCGAAGATAGTCCGGGGCCATTTCCCGGAGAAAACGGTACTCGCCGTGATAGTCTGCATAGAGGCGAGCATACCCTTCCGGGGACCGGACTCCGCGGGCCGCTCGGTCGGCGAAGCGCTCGAGGCTCGGCTCATGGCCGCCCGGGCCGACGGAATAATCGATTGTACGGAGGAAGAGGCGCGCCGGATGGTAGAGCGGGCAATGGCGTTCGCGAACGTCGACGTCAAGGACTTCTCCGATGACGATCCAGCCCACTTCCTCAGCAATACGTGGAAACTTCTACCGGAATCCAACGCTCCCCTCCGCAATCCGGGTGCCTTCTCCATCAAGGAGTACCGGATCGCGCTCCAGAAGATGCTCGGTTTCTTCCGATTCCTCAAGCCGAATACCCTCTACCACTCGTTCCGCGGCGTCCCCGACGCGGCGGAGATGCGGCGTTTGGAGAAGAAAGCCGCCGTCAACCTCCTGCTCGCCGAAAATTACCTGAAGGCCAAGCTGCTCGCTATCGGGCTCTTGGAGGCGATATCCTCGGTGACCGGCGGGGACGTGCCGGTGGCCCTTTTCATGGGAGACATTCCGAGCGACGGCCGCGATCCCGAAAGCCTCGCGGATTTCCTCGAAATCCCGGTTCCGGCGGAGGCGGCGGAAGAGGACAACCTGTATCTCTTGCTCAAGGACGGCAGGCTCGGCGAATCGACCTTCGATCTCAGGAATTCTCCGTTGGCCCTCTACCTCTACATGCGGTTCTTACCGGAAAAATGGGAACGGCTCACGAAAGAGGCGGAATCCTTCTTCTCGGGCGGGCTCTCGGCGGAAGCGCTCCTGGAACGTTTCGGCGGACCCATGTTGAAAGAGTTGTACTCGGCCTGCGGAAAAATGGTCCCGACGCGGGCGACCCTATTCAGGGAACGCCTCGCCAAAATTTAGGGATGGTTAGTCCGTAGGCGCCGGATCGCGGAAAAACACGCTCCGCGCGTTCCTACCCCGGATCGGTTTCCCTCGTTCGGCCGCGCCCGCGTACGGCCGCCTACGGCGGCTCCGCTTCTCGGGGTCGGCGGCGCAGGCGAGCTGGTACTCCTGCATGGCCATGAACGCGGCGATGAGCTGATCGGGCCGCTCATACCTATCCAATCCCGCCCGCTCCAATGCCGACATGAGTTCGTGGACCGCCTCTATGGTGGAGAGGCAGAGTTCGTCCGGTTGGCGCTTGATGAGCCAGCGGCTCTTGGCGACGGGCGTGAACATGAGGCGGGGAAGGGATTGGAGGACGGGGCTCTCGCGGAGCATCTTTTTGGCGAGGGGCCAAGTGGCGTCGATGAGGAACACGAGGAGACGACGGCCGCCGAGGTCATCCCGCGCCAGTCCGCCGCGCGAAAGGTCTCGCGAGGAAGGGCCGGGGTACAGGAGCATCGGCGCGTAGGAAGGGTCCGCGAGGAGGGCCGCCACGCGGGGATCCTCATCGAAACCGACGCCGACGATGATTTCCGCGTCCTCAAAGGAAAGGGCGGCGAGGCGTCCGGTCCCGCACTTCACCTTTCTCACCTCGTGGGGGTGCATGAGGAACACGAGTTTCGTCGCTGAGCGCATGGGCGGGACGAGCGCGCAAAGGCAGGAAACCAGCGGCCGGCGGCAACGCTTACAGAGCTCTCGCATGGGCGCGAATGTAGCTGCGATACCTGGTAATTACAAGGCCGCCGCCCACGATTTCCCTATCCGTATTTTTGTTATGCGTGCTATATGTTATATATGTTAACTCGCCTCTAAGGAGTATACCGAATGCCGTATAAAAACCTTCGTCTCGCCTTCTCCGCCCTCACCATCATCCTTTTATTCGGTTGCGCCTCCGTTCCGAATCGGAGGATGATACCCGTGAGGGAATCCGCCGATGACTGCCTCGTCCTTTTCCCCACGAAGGTGGAGAACATGACGGGTACCACGATCGTGCGGAAATACGCCTATGAATTTTCGGGTGAATACGGTTCGATCACGCTCCCGGACTCTACGGGCTTCATCGCGATGATCATCCATGAACCGGGCGTGGTGCTCGCGAAGCTCAAGACCTTCGTACCGGAGAATATGGGGTTCTATGGTACGAAGGCCGAGTACGCGAAGAACTACCCCCTCCCCTATGAGGCGGGAAAGATAGTCGTCACGCCGTTCATGTTCGTCCAGGAGTATAAAGCCGACGGTACCGGCTCCTACACCTCCTACGTGGACTTCGTAAAGACTGATGAGGAGACCTTACGGAAAACGCTTGATAGCGCAGCGGCCCAAGCGAACACGGCCACTTGGCAATAAGCGGAACCGACCGCTCAGCGCGCGCCCTTGGATTTCAGTAAGGCGATGAGCTCCGCGTTCTCGGTCGCGCGCGCCAATTCGAGCGGAGCCGTATCGCCGCAGGCTCGGTTCGGATCCGCTCCCGAATTCAGGAGGGCACGAGCGGCGTCTATCGCCCCACCCATGCAGGCCATGCAGAGCGGCGTGAACCCTTCCTCCTGCGCCGCGTCAACGCGGGCGCCCTTGGATACCAAGTAGCGGACGATTTCCGCGGAGTTCGCGAGCACCGCGGCGATGAGGGGAGATGAGTTTCCCTCGAACCGGTTCGGATCCGCGTGACGTTTTTCCACGAGCGCTCGGACCTCGGCGAGATTCCCTTCGGCGCAGGCTCCGTTGAGTTCCGTCGCGAGGGCGCTGCCGTCCGCCTCAGACTCGGCGGCGGCAGCCCGCTCCTCCGCCGCTTCCCGATCGACCTCGGAGAAAAGGGTGCCGTGACCGAGGCCTATGGAGGCGAGGTAGCGCGCCACCTCGCCCTCACCCTTGGCCTCCGCCGAATCGTAGGCGTTCGTTCCGAGGAAGTCCTCTTTCCTGATGTCGATGCCGCCTTTCGTGGCCAAGTAGCGGACCGCCTCCAGGTATCCTTCCCCCGCGGCGTACTGGAAGGCGGTGCGACCGACCGCATTCTGCGCGTCCAGGTCCACGCCGCAGTCCCTGAGCGCGGCCAGGGCTTCAACGTTACCTTCCAGGGCCGCGCAGTGCGATATACGATTTCCCGTATCGGAGACGACTTCCGCGTTTCCGTCCAGGCCGGCGCCGCCCTTGGCCCGAGGCGTGATCAGGTAGCGGACCACTTCGGCCTTGCGCTTGCGCCGTTCAGCTCCGGAAGGCTTACGGTCAGCGGCCGCGAGCGCCACAGCGATCATGATCGGAGTATCGCCTTCATGCGTGCGCGCCTGTAGAGGAAGCCCTCGGGAGACCAGGTACTTGGTCACCGAGAGCGCCCCGTTTCCCGCGGCGTGCATGAGGGTGGAATAGCGGTCCATGGGATCGACGGCGAAAAGATCCGCGCCCGCGGCTTCCATGGCCTTCACGGAGGGAAGATCGTCCCGCGCGATGGCTGAAAAGAGGTCGCGCCGGGCGTCGTCCGCGGCCGCGGTCTCTTCAGCCGCCCCCTCGAGTTCCCGCAGGGAAGCCTCATAATCGGCCGCGGTTCCAAGAAGGATTTTGTTCATCTCCTCAAGTTCCTTGTCGGAGGGGAGGTCGTTTCCTTGGGAGAAAGCAGGCGAAGCCAGGACGATGCCTATGAGTATGAGGACTGATGTTTTCATGGCTATCCTGAATCTAAACGCCGGAATAGGCCATAAAGCCGCCGTCCACAGGGACCACGATGCCGGTCACGAA
>JAEWSV010000541.1 GCA_023398155.1 Spirochaetota bacterium | reverse complement strand
CGCGGTATTCCAGAGCGGCCTTGAGGCCGAGGCCGAAAGAGCGCGAATACTTAGCGGCGGCGGTCACGAGGCGGTCCCCCGATAGAAGCGCGCGATTCCTTCTTCGAGGGGCTGGTCTTCGATGGTGAGATCGGCGACCGGGAGGTCATCCAGCGCCGCGCGGCAGAAGGCCTTCACCCGGGAGCGTTCCACCTCGAACGTCGCTTCGGAGCCTTCCCGAGAGCGGAATCCGCTCATCGCGGAGAGCGCGGCATCCTCGACCGGATCCGAAAAGGATAGTTTAACGGTCTTTCGGTCGCCGAGGGACGCGTTCACCTCCCGGAGCGGGCCATCGTACACGATCTTTCCGCCGTTGATGAGGACGGCCCGCTCGCAGAGTTCCTCGATGTCGGAGAGGTAATGGCTCGTGAGCATGACCGTGGTACCGTAGCGCTCGTTGAAGGTCCGCACGAGGTCGCGGATGGCCCGTTGGGAGAGGATGTCCAGGCCGATAGTCGGTTCGTCCAAGAAGAGGACGCGCGGTTTGTGGAGCAACGCGGCGATGAGCTCCATCTTCATCCGTTCGCCGAGGGAAAGCCGCCGGACCTGGACCGATAGGAGGGGGCCGACGCCGAACAGTTCGACGAGCTCGTCCAGCGTTTTCCGGTAGTCCGGCCGGGGGATCTCGTAGATCGTCCGGTTCAACTCGAAGGCTTCCAGGGCCGGGAGGTCCGGCCAGAGCTGGCTCCGCTGGCCGAGCACGATGGAGATGCGCATACGGAAATCCTTCTTCCTCTGCCACGGCCGGAAACCCATGACGCGGGCGTCGCCGGCGCTCGGGTGCATGATTCCCGACAGCATCTTGAGCGTCGTGGTCTTGCCCGCCCCGTTCGGTCCCAGGAAGCCGACGATCTCGCCTTCGGCCACGGAGAACGACACTCCGGCGACCGCCTCCTTGGTGAGCGTCTTCCGGTGGAAGAGATTCTTTACCGAGGCGCCGAGTCCCTCTGCCTTTTCGTAATAGGTGAAACGGCGGGTCAGACCCTCGACTTCAATGATGGCCACGATGTTCTCCTAACGGTCCGCTCGGACTTACTAGTCCGCCGGACCTACCGGTCCGCCGGATCTACTGATCCGCACGGACCTAACGGTCCGCAGTGCCCCGGAGCGTCAGCGCGAGTTCCTTCCAGACGAGCTGGTCGGTCTCGGAGAGCTTCGCGAACTCGGCCTGGCGCCCGTACGCGGAAAAGTCGATGAACCTGAGCGTCCGCTCCATGAGCGAATCGAACTTGCGTTCCTGGAAGTCGGAGAGCCATCGCGGGATGCGTTTGGACACCGCCAGCAGAGTGGCGTAGTGGGGCGCGCAGAGGCCTTCGGAAGCCTCGAACGCGGCGCGGAGATCCCGCTCGTCGGAGCCCGTTCCATCGGACTCGGCCAAGAAGGTGAGGTACTCCTTCTCTATCCGGCTCCGCTCCACGCAGACGGGGCAGGGATCCTTCGGTTTCCAGGGCTTGCGCTTCTTGAAGGCGGCGATGCGGTCCTCCAGGATGTCGCGCCCCAAGATGGCCACGGCTAGGCCGTCGCGGAAGGATGCGAGGTTCCGGGAATGGTAATCGCAGAAGCCGCCGGCGGCGCGGTGGGCCGCGCGGAAGCCGCGATCGGAGACGTGCTCGAAGAGGAGGTTGTCCATGTACCGCTCGGCGCGATCGGCCACCAGGCGGCAGACCGGGCAGCCCGTTTTCCCGCAAACCTTCTGGAGTTCGAAGAAATTGATATGCCGGTCGACGGCCACGGCTATTCCCTCACCTCGACCGCGCCGGCGGCGCGGCCGATGAAGACGATGGGCCGCTTCCGCGTGAAGAAGCCGGTCTCCACCACGCCGGGGATCTGCACGATCTCGGCCTCCAAGGCGGCGGGATCGATCCGTTCCTTGAACCGGATGTCCAGCAGGAGGTTCGCGTGCTCGGTGATGACGGGGCCCGCCTTGCGGACGGCCTCGCGGAGCGCGACCTCGGCGCCGAGGGCCTCGAGCGCGCGCGTGACGGGGACGCGGGCCTCGGTCACCACCTCGATCGGGACGGCGAATTTCAAGCCCAGATCGTCCACCACCTTGGACTCGTCCACCACGATGGCGTAGCGGGAGGAGGCGTAGGCGACGATCTTCTCCACGAGGAGGGCGCCGCCGCCGCCCTTCACGCAGTTTCCGCGACCGTCCACCTCGTCCGCCCCATCGATGGTCAGATCGAGATTACCGTCGATCTCCTTGGAGTTCAGCGTATAGAGCGGAATGCCCCACTTCTCGCACTCTATGACGGTCTGGAAACTCGTGGGCACGGCCTTGATGCCTGAGAGCACACCGTCCCGCATGAGCTCGCCGACGCGGCGTACGGCGGGCATAGCGGTGGAACCGGTGCCGAGGCCGAGCTTCATACCGCTCTTCACGAGCCGTTCCACGGCCGTCCGGCCGACGAGTTCCTTTATCGTTTTCTGGTCCATATTCATTGCGTAAGGACTATACTCTACATCGTGGACGCACGC
>JAEWSV010000285.1 GCA_023398155.1 Spirochaetota bacterium | reverse complement strand
ACACCACTTCCAGCATGTTCTTCGGCACGAATCGGTCGTAATCGTAGACGAAGACGGCGCACTCGCAGATCCATTGGCCGTAGATCTTGCCCCAGGCCGCCTTGGCCCAACCCGTGTCGGCCACGGTGAGGTGGAGCCCGCCCTTCTTGACCTGCTGCCAATACTTGGCGGTCAGGAGGTGTCCGAGCGGATAGGCGAAGTCGTGGCGGACCATCTTGGGCATGCCCGTCGTGCCCGAGGTGAAGTAGAGCAGCATGATGTCGTCGTTGACGGCGGCGTCCTTCCCGGCGGGACGGACGAAGCCGGCGGGAGCGGCGGCGACAGCCGCGTTGAAGTCTATCCACTCTTCCTTCCCGCCCGTCCTGCCCGCGGCGGGCTCGGCGGACGAGGGCGTATGAACCGAACGAACGAAGGCCTTGGCGACGAGGGTCGGACAGGAGGGTTCGGCTTCGTCGACGTGGTCCATCACGGCAGCCTCGTCCACGCAGACGATCATCTTGATGTCGGCCGCGCCGCAGCGATAGACGATGTCCTTGGTGGTGAGGAGGTGGGTCGCCGGAATTGCGATGGCGCCGAGCTTGTGGAGGGCCAAGAGGGCGGGCCAGAACTCATGCCGCCGCTTGAGGATGAGCATGACCGGGTCGCCCTTCCGTATGCCGGCAGCCCGGAACGCGGACGCGTTCTTGTCCGAGAGTCGCTTGAGATCGCCGTAGGTGAAGCTCGCCTCCGCTCCCTTCTCGTCGCACCAGACGAGCGCCCGCTCGTCGCCCTTCGTTCTCGCCAGCTCGTCCATGACGTCGTACGCGAAGTTGAAGGAAGCGGGAGTCTTCAAGGAGAAGGCGGCGGCGAAGTCTTCATACGAGTCGAATTCGGTCTTCTCGAGGAATCGTTCGATCATTTTGCTTGCTCCTAGAGGATGACGGCGAGGAACCGCGCGCGTTTTCCGCCCAAGGCCTTCATGCCGTGGGGTTCGCCCGAATCGAAGTACAGCGAGTCGCCTTCGTGGAGTTCCAGCTCATGGCCTCCGACCGAAACGAGGAGCGTGCCTTCCACGACGTAATCGAATTCTTGGCCCGGATGGGTATTCAGGTCGAGCGGCCGCTCCGCCGACTCGCCGCCCACCTCCACTATGAAGGGCTCGGCCTTCTTTTGGATGAAGTTGTGAGCCAGACTGCGGTATTTGTACGGAGAGCGGCGAACGACCTCGGGGCCGCGCTCGGCGCGCGTCAGGCAGTACGTCTTGAGCCGGGGCGCCTCGCCGGTGATGAGTTCCGCCAGGTCCACCTTGAAACGCCCCGCGATCTCGAAGAGCACGCCGACGGGAATATCCGAGGCTCCCGACTCCCAGGTCGCATAGACCTTCAAGTCGACGCCCAATTCCCGCGCCAGGCTTTCCGCGGAGACGCCCTCGATCTCCCTGAGTTCGCGCACGCGCGACGCGATCTCCTGTACTTGTCCGACCATACCGGCCCCCTTTTCATCGATCAAGACTGAATTGTTTTAATAATCTTAAAGAAACTTCAGTTGAGTTGCATCTCAGGATACGACGGATTCCGCGGAGCCGTAAACAGGGAAAGAGAAAAAAGGCCGGGGATCGCGCGCGGCGGTCCCCGGCTACCGGAACGGATATCGCGTCAGGGATCGGTCCGGCTATACCTCCCGCGGCCGGTACGTCGTATGCAGGAGCTCGTGCGAGAGGTGCCCGAGCGGCTTCCCGAGGAACTCGGCGTAGACCGCTTGGACCGCGGGATTCTCGTGCGACTTGCGGAGCGGGAGCCGCCGGTCTTCGGAATAGACGGCTTCCTGCCTGGCCCGCCGCTTCTTCCATCCGGTCAGGATGGGCTGCCCGCCGCCGCCGACGCAGCCTCCCGGGCAGCTCATGATCTCGATGAACGCGTACGGCGACGTCCCCGCCACCATGCCATCCAGAACCTTGCGCGCGTTGCCGAGGCCGTGGGCGACGGCGACCGTGAGCGGAGTTCCCCCGAAGTCCAGCGTGGCCTCCTTGACGCCGTCCATGCCGCGGACCGCCTCCAGGTCCAGCGTCGGGAAGGGCTTCCCGAGGGCCACCTCGTAGGCCGTCCTGAGCGCGGCCTCCATGACGCCGCCGGTTGTGCCGAAAAGGGTGGCGGCCCCCGTGCTCTTCCCGAGAGGATCGTCGAAGTCGGCCTCCTCCAAGGCCTGGAAATCGATGCCGGCCCGCCTGATCATCCGCGCGAGCTCGCGGACGGTGAGCGCGAAATCCACGTCGGCGGTGCCCGAAGAACCCATCTCCGGCCGCTTCGCCTCTGACTTCTTGGCCGTGCAGGGCATGATGGAGACCACCGTGAGTTTCGCGGGATCGATCTTGGCTTTCTTGGCCCACCACGTCTTGGCGAGGGCGCCGAACATCTGCTGGGGCGACTTGCAGGTTGATAGGTGGGGGAGCAAGGTCGGATAGAAGGTTTCGATGAAGCTGATCCACGCGGGCGAGCAGCTCGTTATCATGGGGAGCGTACCCTTCTTGGCGATCCGATCCAGAAGCTCCGATCCTTCTTCCATGATGGTGAGGTCCGCGGTGAACTGGGTGTCGAAGACGTAGTCGAAGCCGAGCCGGCGCAGGGCCGCCGCCATCTTCCCCGTCACGAGCGTCCCGCTCTCCATGCCGAGGGCCTCGCCGAGTGAGGTCCTGACCGCGGGCGCCGTCTGGACGATGACCGTCCGGCCCGGGTCCCGGAGGAGGCGGAAGACCTCCTCGGTCTCGTCCCGTTCGGTGAGGGCGCCCGTCGGGCAGACGAGGGTGCATTGGCCGCAGCGCACGCAGACGGACGTTTCCATGCCGCGATCCATGAAGGGCGCGACGCGCGTATGCGCGCCTCGCCCGATAAAATCGATGGCCGAGACGGTCTGCGTTTCCCTGCAGACAGCGACGCAACGGCCGCAGAGGATACATTTCCCCTCGTCCCGCTCTATTGAGGGATTCGCGGCGTCCACTCGCTCCGCGATCGGCTTCACCGGCCGCGTGCGCGGGAAACGGCGGCGCTGTACGCCCATGAGCTCGGCCATGGCCTGGAACTCGCAACTCCCGTTCCGGCCGCAGGACAGGCAATCGTCGGGATGGTTGGCCAGGAGCAGCTCCAGCGCGGTGCGTCGGGCCGACGCCACGCGCTCGGTGTCGGTGCGGACGTCCATCCCCTCGCCGACCTTCTGGACGCAGGAGCGCAGCAGGCTCTTCGCGCCCGCGACTTCCACCACGCACACGCCGCAGGAGGCGCTCGCGGCGACGTCCTCCAGGTAACAGAGCGTCGGCACGGCGACCCCCGCCGCGGCGCACGCGTCCAGGAGCAGCGTTCCCTCAGGAACGGAAACGGAACGACCATCGATCTTTAAGGAAACCATCTTCGTATCCATTCCGCCCTCCCCTAACGCACGCACGTCTTGACGTCGCACCGCAGGCAGCGCTCGGCTTCGGCCAGGGCTTGTTCGCCCGAATAGCCGGAGGCGATCTCGTGGAAGTTGTTGCGCCGATCCTCGGGCGAAAGGCGCCGGGAACGGTGCATCCTGCCCTTGGAAGGTTCGAGGGGCGCCGCCATACGATAATCGAAGTCCTTTTCCAAGCGATGGAAGCGCCATTCCCCCATGAGCGCGAAATCGATGGACTTGACGGCCCGGATGGCTCTTCCCATGGCCTCTGCCGCGGTGGCGGGCCCCGAGACCGCGTCCCCGGCCGCCCACACGCCGCTCAGCGAAGTACGGCAATTGAAGCGGTCGGCCGCGATCGTGCCGGCCTTTTCCATCGCGAGGACGACCTCCCCGAGGGCTCCCGGGTCCACCCGCTCGCCGACGGCCGAAACGACCGCATCGCAGGGTATCTCGAAGCGTTCGCCCGAGGGGACCGGCGTCGGCCGACCCGACCGGTCGATGGGTCCCGCCACCATGCGGCCGAAGCGCACGGCCCGGATCTTGCCGTCCTTGCCCGCGAGTATTTCCTCGGGGGCCGCGAAGTAGGCGAACTCGACGCCTTCGTCCTCCGCGCCCCGGATTTCAGCCTCGTTCGCGGGAAGGTCTTCCCGCGTACGGCGGTAGGCCACCGTCACGCGAGCGCCGGTCCTGAGTATGGTACGCGCCGCGTCTATGGCGACGTTGCCGCCGCCGATGACGACCACGCGGCCCGTCGGTGCCTTCGCCTTCTTTTCCCCGAAGGCTTCCAGGAAGGCGTAGCCCGCGAAGACGCCGCTGAGGTATTCGCCGGGAATGCCGAGGGGCTTGTCGGCGCTCGCGCCCACCGCGACGAGCACGGCGTCGTGCGCGGACCGCAATTCCTCGAACGCGATATCCTTGCCGACACGTTTCCCCAGTTCGAACCGGACGCCGAGCTTCGCGAAGAGGCCGAGTTCGCCGTCCAGGACTTCCCGCGGGAGCCGATATGCGGGGATGCCGTAGCGGAGGACGCCGCCCGCCTTGGCGTGGCTGTCCCAAACGGTCACCGCGTGCCCGAGCCTGGATAGGAAGTAGGCCGCGGCGAGTCCCGCGGGGCCCGCGCCGATTATCGCCACTCGCTTCCCGGTAGAAGGGAGCTTCTCGGCCGCGATCCGCGCCCAGACCGCCTTGGCCCTGCCGAGCTTGTGTACGGCGTCGGCTAAGTAGCGGTGGATCTCGCCCTGGGCCACGGGATCGTCGATGGTGTCGCGCCGGCAACGCATCTGGCAATGGAAGTGGCAAATACGGCCGAGGGTCCCGGGGAGCGGATTACCGCGGAGCGTGAGCTCATAGGCCTCCTCGATCCGCCCTTCCTTGAGGAGTTCCAGGTAGCCGGGGATGTTGAGGTGCATCGGGCAGGAATTCTCGCAGAGGGCCGAGTAGAGCGTCTCGCAGACGCCCGCCTCGCACCGCTTTTCCCGAATGTGCGCGAGGTACTCGTCCCGGAAATACTTGAGCGTCGTGAGCACGGGATTCGCCGCCGTCTGGCCGAGTCCGCAGAGGGCGGAATCCTTGATCATCCGCGCGAGCGCTTCCAGCTCGTCCAGGTCCGACTCCTTCGCCTCCCCGCGCGACACCGCGTCCAGGATATGGAGCATCTGAGCGAGCCCTTCGCGGCAGGGGGCGCATTTTCCGCAGGATTCGGCGGCGGTGAAGGCCGTAAAGTAGCGGGCCGTGTCCACCATGCAGTTGTCGCCGTCCAATACGACCATGCCGCCCGACCCCATGATCGCGCCGAGTTCCGCGAGGGATTCGTAG